>JAUVXQ010000147.1 GCA_030603505.1 Candidatus Heimdallarchaeota archaeon
GTTTTACTTGTTGCTGTTTGTTCGGGTACAGTTGCACTTTGTAGGTTAACATCAGTTCATTTCCTTATTTCCTTAGTACTTTTTTCACTATAAAAAGACGAGTAATAGATGAATAGATGTTTCTATCGCATTCATCCCCCACCTAAAGTTAGGGGATTTCTGCTATGTATTAAGATTAAATATTATTTTCCGCTGTTTTAAAGAAAAATTAAAAAACACATGAATAATGAGGAGATATAGTAACGAATAAAGTCCCCTAGTGTAGTGGTCAAACATCTGGGACTCTGAATCCCGGGACAGGAGTTCGAATCTCCTGGGGACTACCAAATTTTTATTCCTTATTTCTATTCTCTAAAAGAGTTAATCTTAAATAATTAACACCCTTTATTGTATAATAGAACTGTAGGAGGTGTCATAGAACAAATGATTGGTAACGATGTTAATGCGATTGAATTTGCTGGGAAAAATTTAGATTGTGCTATGATACCTTTACATAACGTTGATTTTTAACAGTTCTACTGATTGTTAACACTAACATTTCTTATTACATTATCAATTGATTCAGGTAGGATCTATCTTTTCTCACAAAGTCCCAATTTCATTTGTTTTTTGATTCCTTCCGTTGGAATGTGATTAAAATAAAATTTCGTTTCGTATCAAGAAATATAAATCTAGAAATAGATGAAACTATTAGTATTTCGTTTAGATGTGGGTTAGTTGATACTCTGTTTGACAAACTGTTTCAACTAAAGAAAAGCTCTAGTTTAGTTCTTCAAGGAAAAGAAAACTATGTGCTCTTTAGAGAAGAATACTGCAATTATTTTCTTTCTTCACCCTCACATAGTCATAGGTTATCTGAAAAAAATCTTCTTTTCACTGGATCTATTAGGAGGTATTGCAATGCTCAATGAGAAATATTGGTATCATCGAGAAACAGGTGAAGCGATAGGTGAACTTACTCCTACGATGGCAATTAAAGATGCAATTGAAAATGGGCTTCTTAAGGAAGCTTACCAAGTTATTGGGCAAGGTAAAGAAGCTTTTGTTTTCTGGGGTAAAGATTATGAAAATCGTCTAGTTGCTGTAAAAAGTTACAAAATTCATAGAACAACCCATCGTGAAACAATTAACAATACATTTCGTTCATCGCCCTATGACATTATTTCTCATTTTGCAAAACTTGAATATTACAAAACGTTAGATATGTTCAAACTCGGCTTATCCGTACCTCAACCTTACAATAGGTTGACATATAGTTTTTCAATGGAACTTATTGGAGATGCTGATGGTCCTGCTCCTTTATTAGGAGATATTAAGAAAGATTCCCTTATCTCTCCTGATGAAATTCTAGAACAGGTTATTGAAATTCTCCATAACATGTTTCAAAGTCAGTGGGTGCATGGAGATTTCAGCGAACATAATCTAATGCTCTACAAAGACAAAATATATGTAATTGATTTTCTACAATCAAAGAACTTTGCTTTAAAAGATGCTGTACCTTATGGTAGCAATCTTATTGCTTTGTCTAGAGCTGTCCGCATTCTCCACCAAGATCTGAAAAGTATATTGCCCTTTTTCAAAAGATGCTACAGGTTAAGTGTTGACTATAATGAAGTTTTAAACTACATAATTGGAGATTACAAGAAAAAAATAGACAAAGTTTTGGAAGATTGTTCAGAAAGCTCATATTCAGAGTTCAACAAGCTTTCTTAAATTTCCTTTTTTCTTTTCATTTTTAGGATTGAAGCAATATCGCAAAGAAGACATTACCCACTAAGATATTGATTATATATCCAATTAGCAGAAAAAGAATTCCTGGTGGTAATACTTTAACCCATATCTTTTTCTTTTCTGTTTTTTCTACTTTTTCTTCGATTTGTTTTTTAAACTCCTCTTCCTCCTCGATTTCTTGTACAGCCATAAAGTGTTTTATTTTCCATTTTTCGTTTTTTTCATCGTAAATTTCTGAGTAGACCACATCAACTCTCTTTGTAGCTTTTTCAACGGGAAGAATATACCCAGATATAAGCATAAGAATTTTATCTGCCATATTTGCATGTACTTCTTCAAACAAATTGGTACCTTTGATTTTGAGGATCAGATTGTAGATTAGCAAAGGTATTGGATAGATTATAATCATCACAAGTAACCAATTGAAGAACGTATTAAAGATAGGAGGTAAATAGGAATATACACTATAACTTGTCAATTCGAAGTTAAAAGGATAGATTGCTGTGTTTATTGAGAGTGCCATAAGAGCTTTTGCGTCAGCTCCTCCCATTATCCCTGTGTAATATAAAGTCAAACCTATAATTATCCCTAACCCTAGATTAATTGCAATTGTTATCCACTCTGACTTCCTATTCTCAGAGTAAACCAGAAATATAATTGTAGTTATCAAACCTTCTAAAGCCATTATAATCCAAGGAATATCAGAAACTTCTCTTTTGATTATATCAACAATTGAAGCATAAAGAAGACAAACTATTACAGTTCCCAGTTGAATATACAACATTAAATCAGGTATTAGTACCATAAATTCTCACTTGTTTGTTTTATTATATATTTTAACCAGATATTTTAGTGTTTATAGTTTTTTGTATTTTTAATACAAAGGTTACTTGAAATTTTTCTCTGACAGCACAATCTTAAATATGAGATAACGATAAACAGTTAAAGACATGAAAAACGGAGACTGATGTTAATTTGGATGTTTATGGATGGATAGGATTGGGAATAGTTTTTACGTTAGCTCTAGCTCTGTTTATTTCTGGTATATTCACTTTCATTAAGGATCTTAAATCATTGGCTTCAAAACGTGGTTCAGATGGAACTCAGTAATATTGAAAATCTTCCATTATCACCTATTAATGATCTCATAGATAGGCTAAACAAAGCTATTGGGGATAAAATGATTATAATAGCTGGAAGATGTAAAGCTTATTTTGATGGAAGAATAAAATCTACATTAGAAAGCGGAGATCGCTTGTTAGTGATAAAGAAAGATTTGTCAATTATCATGCACGGACCCGAAGGCGTAAAACCCTTGAATTGGCAAAAACCCGATGCTGGACCTATTCAATTTTCAGAAAAGGATTCAACTTTAGAAATGTTCACACGTAGAAAAAAAACTGGTGAAACATTAACAGTCCTATTTGAACAAATATTCACTTCTATGCTTTGGCACGCTTTAGATGAAACAGAAATCGAAATATATGGTGATGAATCTGACCTAGTTAAATATCTTGTTAAACACCCTGAATTAATTGAAGAAGGATTTAAAGTCGTTAAAACGGAATTTCAAACAAAAGTTGGACCAGTCGATATTAAGGGAAGAGATACAAAAGGGAGAAAAGTAATTGTTGAAGTTAAAAAAAGAAACGCATCTCCAGCAAATGCTCATCAGTTGAAACGTTATGTGGAGTATTTTAAAGATACAGAAGGGAAGAATATTAGAGCAATAATGATTGCTCCTGATTTTCCAAAAAATGTTCAAGAATACTTGGAAAAAAATGACATGAGCATAAAAAAAATACCTTGGAGTGAGATTTTTCCTGTTATTCAAAGACCAAAGTCAAGTAAATTAGAAGATTTTTTTTGAAATAAGTAATAAGAAAAGATTAATTGAAGAAAATTCTTGAAAACTATTGATTTCTTACACATATTTCTTCTGGTAAATTTGCCCATAATTTAAGATTAATCCAAA
>JAUVXQ010000064.1 GCA_030603505.1 Candidatus Heimdallarchaeota archaeon
TCTTAAACGTAGTTCTGAATCATTAGTAGCAACAATTGCTTCATGCTCTATTGCCAATCTTTCTATTTCTAAATCGACTTCTATTCTAGTTTTTGATTCTAAAGTTTGATATTTTTTTGATAGCTGAATCGCAAGGTTGGCTTTTTGCTTTATTGAAGGTTTTCCTCTTTTAATAAGTAGTTTTAATTCATCCAAAACCGCTTCTGGAACAACAATTTTGAATGAAATTGGTAAAAGTCTTTCAAATTCATATGATAGATTAATTTTTTTCTCTGCTGGTAACATCAACATAGATGAATCAATTATAATAAACATGTAGTTCCTCATTCAACTATTTATCATCAACAATCTTTCCTACACCTATTAAACGAAATCGTTGAGAAATACGTCTT
Organism: Candidatus Heimdallarchaeota archaeon; assembly: GCA_030603505.1. The sequence continues at coordinate 393 of JAUVXQ010000064.1, forward strand.
GAGATTGCAACGGTACTGTTTATTCTAGCGACTATATTGCGAGATAGTTTAATGTGTGCAATTGTTCCTTTTATTTCAGTTATCACACCAGATGTTTTTGCAGTACCTGCATTAAGCATTAACATTTCATTTTTTGCCAATGGTTGTACTTTTGTAATTTCTTCAGATCCCACTACATATTCTAAGAGCTGAACTTCAAGCGTTAATGAAGATCTGATTGGAGATCCCATACCTGGAGATGATATAATATTTCCTGCCATTTTATCTGATTTTACGAAGGATGGATCCAATTCTGTGCCAATAGCTACTAATCCTCCAGAATGAGCTTGAGGTACAAGACCTTGTTTACCAATTGAAACACTAACCACTTTTGTTTGAATTGGAGAATAAATGGTTTTGTTATCTTTCTTTATAGAAAGACCTGGTAGTATCTCAATTTCATCGCCAACTTTGATTTGTCCAGATCTTATAGACCCTCCTAAAACTCCTCCCTTGAGTTTACTTGGCTCTGTACCTGGCTTGTTTATATCAAAAGATCTGGCTACGTACATCTCTAATGGTTGATTTTCTTCTAGATCTGGTGTAGGTATGTGCTTTTCAATTGCTTCAATAAGAAGATCTAAGTTTGCCTTATGCATTGCACTTATCGGAATAATAGGCGCATTTTCTGCTATTGTTCCTTTAACAAAAGCTTTAATTTCATTGTAATTTCTCTCGGCTTCTTCTTCTGACGCAAGTTCTATCTTATTTTGTGCAATAACAATATTAGAAATTCCCAGTATCTCCATCGCCGCAAGGTGTTCTCGTGTTTGAGGTTGAGGGCAGCGAGAATTAGCTGCGATTAGCAATATGGCTCCATCCATTAAAGTGACCCCAGAGAGAAGTGTGGCCATTAGAACTTCGTGCCCAGGACAATCGACAAAAGATATTCTTCTGAGAATTTTAGTTGGTGTTTTACATTCTGGACAAACCTTCTCAACTGTGTAAGATTCATTACAAACTGTGCATTTTCTAAAATCAGTATCAGCATAACCTAAACGTATTGAAATACCCCTTTTCAATTCTTCAGAATGATCATCAGGGAATTTACCTGTAAGAGCTTGAACCAGTGTAGATTTACCATTATCCACATGTCCGATAGTTCCAATAGTGACCTGAGCCTGTATAATCTCTTCTTTCTTGTTTTTATCTCTTGGTTTTTTATTTGGTATAGTTTCTGAGTTTTCTTTTTCTTCATCAGGGGTGTTTTCTTTAATCATGCCTTTACCTCATTTGCATAAGAACTTCTGATTGTTTCTGTTAAATGTGAATTAAATTATTTCTATTTAAGCGTGTCTTTTGAAACAGATATTGACAAATGATTTTTTTCAAAAAATCTTTGCTATAATTATATTTAAAAACAGTAGAAATGAACCAGCTGTGTAATCAAAACTAGTGAGATGACTTTTATTGTATTATCTTGTAAAAATTAAAGATACACTTCGTGTCCCCCCAAATAGGTTTGATGAACATTTGAATGATGTTCTTATAGAAATAGCTAGATTATCCTTTGAAGGAAAAATTGATGTTGACTTTGGTTTCATCGTTGCTGTTATTGGAATTGAGAGTATTTATAGAGGAAAATTGATATCTGGGGATGGAGGAGTATATTACGAGACTGATTTCGAAATGCTTTGCTATTTGCCAGAAATAGGAGAAATAGTCGCAGGAGAGATTGTGGAAACCGTAGATTTTGGCGCTTTTGTGCGTATTGGTACTATTGATGCTTTATGTCATGTATCACAAATTGCTGATGATTATTTTCGTTATATACCAAAAAACGCTGTCCTTCGTGGAGATAAATCAAAACGTGATTTAATTGTTAATACAAAAGTCAGAGCTAGAATTATTGCAGTTAGCATCGGTAAAACCACAATACGTGTAGGATTAACAATGCGACAGAATTCTCTTGGAACACTCGACTGGGTTAATGAATGGAAAACTGGTTTAACAAAAACCGATGATGTTTCAGCAAAGGAGGCCTCCTAAATATGGCAAAAGCATGTCGTCGTTGTCATCTCATAGTTGACAAAAATTCAAATATGTGTCCAATATGTAATACTCAAGATTTGTCTAATGAATATACTGGCGAAGTTTTCATAATAGATAATGAAAACAGTGATGTGGCTAAAAAAATCAAAATAGGTAAAAAAGGACACTATGCACTTAGAGTTCGGTGAAATTTGTGGATAATCAAGTGAAAACTAGCTGCTACATATTACCAAAAGAAGAAAGGTCTCATTTTAAAACACCTCTTGGAAGAGTTTACAAAACTGATTCTGAAATTGAGGAATTAATTAATACATTAAAACTAGATAAAAGCATCTCTAAAATAATAACTGTTGGAGATGAAACAACTAGGGTTATTTTGAACTATTCACTAGTTCCTGATTTAGCTATAATTGATGGTCACATTAAAAGGAAAAAGGTTGAGCTTGTGAATTTTTCACATTTTGAATGTAAAGAGGCTATTAATTTTGCAGGAACAATTTCCCAATCAGCTTGGAATACAATCAAGAGTTCATTGAAAATGTCTGATACAAAAACAATTATAAAAATAACTGGTGAAGAAGACTTGCTGGTATTCCCAGCTATCCTTGAATCCCCGCTAGGTTCAAAAGTCTTATATGGACAACCGAATGAAGGTCTTGTAGAGGTTACAATAACTCTAGAAAAAAAACATAATGTTCTAAAATTATTGCAGAAAATGGTGAAAAAAATAAATGGACTTCAAAATAGTTAAAAAAACTGAAAATAAGCTCTTAGAACGTGATGAGCTGGAAGTTAGGATTCAACATGAAGGTGAACCTGTTCCAACACGTGAACAAGTTCTTTCAAAGGTTGCTGCAAGTTTAAACAAAGAAAGGAATCAAGTTGTCCTCGTTAAATTACAATCAAAATATGGGGTTAGTAACAGTACCGCTAGGATACATGTTTATGATAGCGCAGAAAGAACTAAAATAGTAGAAAAAGACTATTTATTAAAAAGATCTGGAATTCTAAAAGAGTTAGAATAACAATAAAAAGGTGTTAAATATGGTAGCAGCCCACAAACATTACAAAATAGAAGGAGAAAAAGCAGTAAGAATAAAAAAGGAATGCGAAAGATGTGCAGAGTTTACTTGGATGGCAGGACACGATGACAGGTGGACGTGTGGCAAATGTGGGATGACCATATATAAACGCGGTCGTAGAAAAATAGTATAGAAAAATTTAACATAACTTTCATTTAATTTTGATTTGGCGAATGACTGGTTGAGACGGCGTAGATGTGTGTCTTCAGCACAGATGATAGAAATTACTCAGGACGCCTTTATGTTTCAACTAACCTATTTTTTGTTTAACGCTAGCGCACAAAACTTAAAATATTTGTCTGTTTTTCTAAAATTGTATATTATATTTGGAGTATTCTATTATGAAAAATGTTGAAGTAAAACTACCAGATAAACTCTGGAACTTCATGCAAAATCTTGTAGATGAGCATGAATTTGAATCTATAGAAACATTCATGTTACACGCTTCCTATTGGGTTGCGGAATTATATGGTTTTAGTGCAGAAGCTGGAGGGAAAAACCTATCTGCTCTTATTGTTGAATTGATAACATCTAAAGTTGATGAGGGTAAAAAGGAGGATCAAAAAGTACAAACCGTAGTAAAAACAGTAGTAAAATCTGTAGAAATTCCCAATAAAGATTTGATAATGGAAACTTACGGTTCTTCTAAATTTATGTTTGAGGATGCTATCTTTGCAGCATGCCAATTTACAGCGTTGAAACAAGGAAAACCGCCTCTTTCAAAAGAAGAATTCCATAAATCTATGGAAAAAATGGAAGAAGCTGGTGTTCTCTCAAAAATGGAACAAGGTGGAAAAATATTGTGGAAAAAGAATGATTAAAACTACTTTTTCCGATACATCCTTTAGTATTTTTCATCGCAATTTTGATTTTATTTTACATCAATGAGTGCTATGGCCATTTCTTCTAAAGCTTTCTTTGGGTCTTTAGCTTTTACGAAACCAGAAGCTAAAAGAACTCCTTGGGCACCTAATTTAAGGGCTTCTGTTACATCATTAGCTTTGGAAACACCAGCTCCAACGAGTGGTCGTACGAATGGATCAATGCCTTGAATCGCTGAAATTGTCTTACTAACTAGGTCGGGTTTAGTAGTGACAGAAACATCACCTCCAATAAGTTCAGGGGGTTCCATAGCAACAGCATCAGGTGACATAATAGTTGCAGCTTTACTAGTTTGGAAGTTATTTGAACATACGCAAGTAAAAAAATTATGTTCTTTTGATTTCTTAACTATTTTTTCAATGTCTGATAAAATCAAACGGTGCTCTGAATGGTTGATTAATGTGCCAATTGCACCACTTTCAACAATTGATTCTAATAAATTGTTGCCAGTGAAGCTTCCTGGGTTATTAGAATCAACATGCTGAGAAAGAACAGGAATCTCGACTGCATTTGAAATCATCCTAATATCTGTAGTTTGGGGACATACAGCTATATTAGCACCAAGTTCAAGAGATACCTCCTCAGCGATTTTAGTGAGCTTTAAACCCTTTTCTCCAATTGTTTGGGAATAATTCTTGTAGTTAAGGATAATAATAGGAAATTCAATTTTAAGCATGTAAAGGACATAAAACTGGAAGTTTAAAAACATTGTTAGAACTAAATTAATGAATAACTTAAAGACAGAGAGTAGTATCTGATTGGGAATAAAAATCTAGAAGCGGTACTGTTGAAATCTTTAAATAATAATAACAATAATAAGACTATAAGAGATATGTTTATGGTGTTCAACTATGTTTGGTGCAGATCAGATAAACGCAATTTTACATGAGACTATAGTCAGTGACCCTAATATTAACCATGTTATCCTCGCAGATAAAACTGGTTTGACTCTTGCTTATTCTTCTCGATTTGCCTTTGATGAGTTTGAAACTGAAGCTTTAGGAGCAATAGCAAGTGCCGTTTATTTGGCAAGTGAACAACAAGGTCAGAATGTTGGTTTAAAAGAGTTAGATATAATTATTTCAGAATTCACTGATGGTTTAGTTCTAGTTGCTAGTTGTGGTAGCACTGTATTGTGTTTGATAACAGATACTGGTGTTCAACTTGGCTTAATCAGACGAACAATGAAATTAGCAGCAGAGAAAATTCGCAACATTTTAGACGTTGAGGCTAAACCAGTACCTCCTCCTCAACAGGAAATACAACCTATTCAACCTGTTGCTACTACTGTTGAAGAAAAAGTACAAGATGAGTTCATTTCTGATTTGGAACTAGCTCTCAGGGAACTGGAACAATTCTAGCGTTATAGTTGGTGTTTTATTTGGGGTTCGATTCAAAAAATAATATCGAACGGATTGGAAAGCGTTCTCAACCAGTAGATACTAGAGGGGAACTTATTCTCACAGGAATCCGTACGTTAGATCAAAAATTGGGTATGGAACTTTCATCTAGAAGAGGTATTCCAAATGGATCTTTAGTTTTAGCTAGTTATCCTAGCGATACATCAATTCCTAAACTCTTTATTCAAAGAATCCTCTTGAATTGGGCTCAAGACATGGAAAATAAGCTTGTTTTTTATATTCACAGTGAGAAACCATATAACCTCGTTAAACGCTCTTTTCAAGCTTATGAGTGGGATGTCACCCCCCTTGAAGGTAAAAGCTTATTCTTTGAGGATATGTATAATTTATCTAGTGCCTCCATGACTTCAAGTCTTAAATTTGGTCGTATTGAGGTTAAAAGAAAAACTTATGTAAAAAAAATCATCGATCGAATGATTCATGTGAAAGAAGATCAAAACAAACAATGCTTTAGCATTTTCGATGACTTACTTTGGATGAAAGAAGATAGACTGGATGAAGATTCAAATGCTTTAATTGTATTCTTGAAGGAAGTAATCGGATCTTTTACAAAAATTGGTGGAGTTCATTTCTTTTTATTACCACAAAATATTCTTGAACCTGTTGCAGAAAGAATTCTAATGAATGCTGCTCAAGGAATATTTTATTTCTCAAGAAGAACTGTTGGAAGTAGGCTTAAAGACAATTTTGCGATAACCAAACTTATGGGAATCTCATATATTAGCGAAACTTTGGAAGTAACTCCATCAGAATCAGAAGGATTTAAGATAGAATCAACAGCCAAAATATAGGACAAGAATAACCATGGAAAACGAACATTCTGATGATTCTTTTTCAATTAAAAATTTAACAGACGAAGTTTCAAAAATAGATAAAAAAGTACGGGAATCTCGCAAAAATAAGGAAAAAAAAGGAAAAACAGGAAAAGATAAACCAATAGCTTTAGATTTTGATCCTTTAGATATTCCAAAATTGATTGATAATGCTACTCAGACAATTCTCCATGAAATGAAAGCTGAATTTTACAAACTATTCAATTTTATATCTGACCCTCCGTCAAAGATGTTCTACACAGGTACTAAGGATATGATTAAGGCGATAAAGAAAGGTGAAGACTCTGGTGATACTACTGACGTATCACAGTCAATAGAAAAAAAACTACTGCTATTTTCAGATATGGTTGAAGAGCGTGAAAATTTGATTTATGAGTT
>JAUVXQ010000127.1 GCA_030603505.1 Candidatus Heimdallarchaeota archaeon
TTTATTTGATTATATATATTCTCTGGCTCAATGAAAAGATTATTTGTTCTTTGATTACTGAATCAAGAAAACAATTATTTATTTTTATTTTCTTTTATTATATTTCATAGACTATGTATTACAAATAGCTACATTCTTCAAATGATTTTACATTTCATCCTGTTTAAACGGATAATAATACATTTTTAGTTAATCTGTATTAACCAAATATTTTTTTGTTTTCTTTAAAATAGTCTTTTTTCTCATTGGTTTTTGTATTACTTCTTTTGCTCCAGCTTTTATTATTGTTTCTGCTTTTGACGCATAGGCTGTTATTGCTAATATTTTTGCATATGGATCTATTTTTATTATCGCTTTTGTTGCTTCAATGCCATCCATAACAGGCATGAGAATGTCCATTAGAACAAGATCTGGTTTTGCAGTTTTGAATATTCCAACCGCTTCAGAACCATTTCTAGCCTCTAATGTAATATATTCACCTAACATGATTTTTAGTAGAAAACGTAAATCGTCATTGTCATCTACAATAAGTATTTTCATCACTTAGAACCCCAACTATTATTATTTTATATCTTTCCTCCCCCTTTTATAGCTTTTTAAACTTGCAATAGAATTAAAGTATAACTTAGTAATTAAAAATGCTGTAAATATGGATTGAGAGATATCATTACAAATTATCTACACTTACTTATCTTTTGATTTCGTTATTTTTCTTTCTTAATAATATAGTTAAATGGTATAATAGAAGAAGAAAGTGATTTGGGTTCCATTATTTAGTAATTATCACCAGATTTAGATATTGTGAAAAGAGCGTTTTGTATTGTTTCACATATTATACAGATGCTTTTTGATGATAATGTATTATTTTGACCTTGAAGTTCTAATTCACCATTGTCCACTGTGTGTTTAAAAGCTGGCTGATCTTGCCATTCGTCTTCTAACTATAGGATGTACAGATAAAGGGGAGAGAAATAATATGTGTCTATTTTTTCTATGAAGAGAAGGAAAAGAAAAAACAAAATTTTAGATTTTGCAGAAGTTTCTAACAAGCTTTATTGTATTGATTATGTCATCCAAGTGAAGTAAAGCGACATTTGAATGGATATAACGACAGGGTACTGAGACAACACTAGTAGGAACACCTGATTTTGATATAGCGATTCTCCCTCCATCAGAACCTCCGTAAATTGGTTTTTTATATTGCCAAGGAATATTATCTATTTCTGCTGCCTGTTTAATCCTCTCTAAGATACTCTTTGGTGTAATAAGTGATCTATCTGCTGCTGTTATAGCTGGTCCTGCTCCAAGTTTTGTCACCACTTTATGTGGAGGTACACCAGGCATATCGCTAGCTATTGTATTTTCCAAGGCTAAAGCAATATCGGGATCTAGAGAATAAGCACCAACTGTAGCACCTCTTCCTCCAACTTCTTCCTGAACTGCAAAATTAGCTAGGATTGTATTTGGGATATTTTCTTCTACACATAGAAGCAAAACTTGCAATAAGACGTTACACGCAGTCCTGTCATCGAAAGCTTTACCAATTAGGACATTTTCATTAATTTGCTTGAATTCTGTGTAAAAAGTACCTACAGAACCTACATCCAATCCATTTTTTCTAACTCCATCAATATTTGAACATCCTATATCAACAAATAGATCTTCAATAGGTGGTACTTTCTCTCTTTCATCAGGTTTGGTAATATGTGGAGGGCTTGTTCCAACTATTCCCAATACTCTCTCATGTTTTCCAGATTGAAACTGCAAAATAGAACCTAGCATTAATCTTTTATCCACTCCCCCTAGAGGAGCAATTCTTATGAAACCGCTATCATCAATATGAGAAATCATGAAGCCAACTTCATCCACATGAGCATCAAGTAAGATCCTTAAACCGTCTTCACTCTCACCAGCTTTTGATGCTAAAACGTTACCAAGAGGGTCAACCCAAGCTTTGTCGACTGAACATTCGTCTAATCTGTTTAAAATGTAGTCTGTTACCTCTTCTTCATGTCCAGGACAACCAATTAAATTACTTAGATCTTTCTGTGTTTGAATTATATTTTCTCTGTCAATGTTCATATAGAATCGTTATATTCTAAAAAAGCAAGAATAAAAATATTCTCATTGGAATCGTGAAAGTGATAATAATTGTTAAGACAAAATCTTTTTTAATCTATTTTTTTCATCTGGTGCATGAAAATCATAGTGTTTATCCGTCAAATAGTAAATCCACAAGTTAAATTGCAGGGAGTTGATTATTTTGACACATCACGTATTAGTGAAGATGATCTTATTATCAATCCTTTTGATAAAAATGCTCTAGAGGGAGCTTTAAAGTTAAAAGACAGTGAAAGTGCAGAAGTTACAGCGATATGTGTTGGGGGTATAAAACCTTCAAAAGCTGTTCGTGAAGCTATTGCAATGGGTTGTAATGATGCATTAGAAGTGGTAGATGACAGTTATTACCTTGAAGATCCGATGATTTTAGCTAAAATCTATGCGAAAATTGTCGAAAAAACAGGTGATGCTGACCTTATCTTTACAGGGTGTGAAGAGCAGTCTTCCAGTTCCTATGCAGTTCCTGCTATGTTAGCAGAATTATTAGATATACCTAGTGTCTTGTATGCTGAAGAAATTGAAAAAACTGATAATGGGTTCCGTATCTCGCATGTTTTAGAAGGTGGTAGAAAAATAGTCGAAATGCCTATGAAAGGTCTAATTAGTTGCACTGACAGTCAATACTTTGTTCCTCGTTACACATCAATGAGAGGTATTTTAACTTCAAAAAGAGCTCAAATACCTCAATGGTCCAACGAAGATCTTAAGTTGGACGAAACCACTGTAAGTGAAAATGCTGCCTCACTAACTGTTTCTTCGTTTTCTAATATTGTTATTGAAAAAGACTCTTACATATTGAAGGAAGAAGAACCAGATGAAATGGTGGATAAATTGTTTGCCAAATTGAAAGAAGATAATGTTAAACTAGGAGTGTGATGTTAAAATGAAAATCTTAGTTTTTGCTCAAATTAGAGATGATAAAATCGAGGAAAATACTTTAGGAATTCTGAACAAAGTTAATGAAGTTTTTAGCGATTTAGAAATCTCAGCAACCCTTTTTGGTTCCAATATTAAAGATGAATGGATAAAGCAACTAGGAGTACATGGTGCGAAAAAAGTTTATACAATAGATGCTCCTGAATTGGAAAATTATCTTTCTAGACCAAATGTGAAAGCCTTATCTAAAGTAATAGATGAAATTCAACCAACCATTATTATAGCAGCTGGAACTGTCTATGGAGAAGATCTTCTTCCACGAGTAGCAATTAGAAGAGGAGTATCATGTGCACAAAGAATCACTGATATTTCTAAAGAAGGAGAAGAGATTCAATTCCATACGCCTGTTCGTGATGACCAAGCTATGAAAGTGCAGAAAATTACTGGTGATATTAAATTTGTAACTACTAGAACTGGAGCTTTCTTTGTTAATGAAAACCCTACAAGTGGTGAACCAGAAGTTATATCCTTTGATATTACATTTGAAGCAAGAGATTTAGTTGTCAAACATGTTGAGATTAAGAAAGCAGAAGTGACTATAAATCTTAAAGATGCAAAAGTCATCGTAGCAGGCGGTAGAGGTGTTGGTGGAAAAGATCAATTTGCGATTCTAAAGGAACTTGCATCAATTCTTGGGGGACAAATTGGTGCTACAAGAGCTTGCACAGACATGAATTGGGTTGAAGAAACCTATGAAATCGGTCAAACTGGTCAATCTGTTTCTCCTGATGTGTATATTGCTGCTGGAATTTCAGGTGCTCCTCAACATATTTCAGGTGTTAAGGCTAAGACGCTTATTGCTATTAATACAGATGAAGGAGCAGCTATCTTCAACTACGCTGATTATGGAATAATTGGAGATTTGCAAATAATCCTACCACTATTAAAACTTAAACTTTAATATATACAGGAATAACACCAGAATTCTGGGAAGTGTAAACGGGATATAGGAAAAAATACTAGAGGATATTTGGAACTCCTAATTGTGGAAAAGGTGTACCTAGACAAGCAGCTTATGTTGGTCATGGTATTGCTTCTACTCGTTTTGAGAATGTTAAGTAGGAATTTTGGAATAAAATTTCGTTCATAAACGACTCATTTGAGTACTATTAATTTTTCATATGTTTCTTATGTACTTGATGAGAAGGAAACATCTGTAGGTGTTATTATATTGTGTTTTAATCAATTTGAAAGAATCGTTGTTGTATATGGACTAAATACAATTGAAAATATTTCATCAGTATGAGAATTTGCAAATAGGAAAGTTATTTGTTCTCCAACAAAAAACGATCCATTAACAAATC
>JAUVXQ010000129.1 GCA_030603505.1 Candidatus Heimdallarchaeota archaeon
GGTCTTCTTACTAGTGCAAATTCTTCTAATTCAGATCTAGTGTGATCTGCATTCATTAACTCAACTTCTGCTTCTAAATTAGTAAAATTGTATTCCCAGTCATCACATTCATTTTCGGCAGTACTCAGTATGTATGGAGTAAGTATTGGTAGTTTTGAACCATCTGTAAACAGTTGTAATACTGATAAAATATTACTGATGTATTCATTTTCATAAAAAGCGTCCAATTGACCCCCTAAGTCCAATGTTACCAAGCTTGTATTTACACCAGCTAACCAGTCTACTAATGGATTATCTATTGTTTCAGGATCCCAGTTATCCACATCTTCAGAAATATTCCTTAAGTTTTTCATTATTTTCTCTATTTTTCTTTCTAGGAATTTAGAAGTGTCTTCTCTTATTTTTGTGTAATAATCTATATTTAAAGCATCATCAAGAATAGGAAGTAATATATTTTTAAACCCATACCTTGATATTTCATTGAATTTTATTCTTATTGGAATTATTAGTTCTGATATAATCTCAGAAATTTTACTCAGTATAAAGTTGTATGTAGTTTCAAAGTCTGGACTTGGTGCATCATATGCAAATAGATCTTCAATCAAAGTTATAATATTCTGCTCTTGACCAAAAATTGTAATTATTAGGTCTTTAAAACTCTCGTGTCCAGATTGAAGACTGTCTATTTCAGTTGATAGTTCTTTAATTTGAACTTGTTTTTCTACTCTTATAGCTTCTGAGATTTTTAAATTTGATAGTAAACTATGAATTTTACACATTACTGAATAAATATTTACTTCTTGTTCTAGTCTTGTATCCACATAAGCCTTCAGTTTTGAAAGTTGTTTAAGTAAAATTCCTACTCTATCTAAGCATATTTTTAAAGTTTTCACTAAATTTAACTTACTAAGATTCCCTACTGTTAGAAATTGGAATTCTAAACTCGGTTGTAACGATATTTCAGCGCCATTATGTTTATTCCTATTTAGAGTTTGCAAAAGAAATTGTGCTCTTTCTGTATATTCTTTATTAATTCTAAAATCTATCTTCAAATAGTACAATTGTTCTTCAGGAGTTAAATGTGAGGGATACTCACCTAACTTGGTTAAATCTTCATTTTCATTAGTTATCAAATTATTTTTCCACTTCTGGAGGATATAATATCGCAATATAAGATCAAGTTCCGGTTCTCCTCCCAAAAGTAAATCTAAAGCACCGAATTTTAAATCACTTTTTGGTATGAGAGTCAACGAGATAGATTCTGTTTCTGTTATAAAAATACTCACATCAAAAGGTTCTTCATCAAAATCTCCAAAAAGTTGCTTACATAAACTATAAACAATTGGTGTACTTATTTGGCGTGGTTGCTCAATTCTCTTTTCTCCTACTGCTACTCCCTCATCTATCTCTTTCTTATATATAATATCATCTTCATTTTTTGGCGTATCTATTACTAAATATGTTCTAGTTCCATGCCAATCTCCTGTTCTAAAAGTGCGAACAAAATCTGGTTGGGGAGGAATAGTTTCTCCTTCAAGAAAATCAAACCATGCTGCTGTTTTTGCAGTATTTCCCATCATAAATTGATAAACAACATCTGCAACTGCTATATCTGAAGCTGCATCTCTTATTCGTTCAATTTTTGGTTGTAAAGAAGTATATATTTGACTTTTTACATCAATAATATCTTCTAAATCTGCTCCTGTGTAATATTTTTCATATTCATTTCTTAAAAGGGTTCTAAACTCTTCTTCTGATGCATCGAGGAAAGATTCTCCATTTATAATTGTCTCTATAAATGTTTTTCCATCATCTACAGAATCATCCTCTTCCTTTGAACCTGTTTGAAGTTTAAGTGGAAACATTCTTCGAAGGATATAAATATCTACTTCCTCAATTGCAGGAGTATCAGGACTTAAATCATGAATAAGTCTTTCAATTTTATACCCTAATAGTTCTTCAGGCAAGTGTTTCTGCCTTAATCCCTTTAAATACCACAAACCTTTCTGTACCTGTTCAGAAGATAGGTTTATCTCAAATGGATTATTATCACCAGGATTCAATCCTATAATCGATGCATTCCTAAGTAGAGCTGAAGCAGCGGCTTGAGCTAACGATGGGATTTGTATATATTCAGCATCTGAAATTGAAGAAGAAGAATCAAATGATAGTTTATGTAACCACCCATATGCGCCAATAGTAGGTTTTAGTTGTTCGTCATAAACAGATTCTAGCAACCTAGAATGAGCAAATCCTGTTATCCATGCATCTAATCTATAAGAAAGAAGATCCATTACCTCTAAGATTAATACTTCCAATTCTTCAGGAGGTACAGGCACAAGATACTCTGCAGCTTTTCTAATGTCAGAAAAGCTTATTTTTGTAATATCATCAAATTCTCTTGACTGATAATATTCTAAATAATAGTAGATAATTCTTTCCAGTACAGAAGGATTCATTCCCTCAGATGTTGAATATAATAAGGTTTTATCAGGTTCTTGCATTTCAGAAAGAATATACAAATAAGCCGTTTCTAGACTCCCTCTTTTAGCTCTAAAACCACTATGTTCTTCATATGTATCTTTAATTTCTTGGGTTACAGTCGATTTTACTAAACCACAGGGGATAGCGCACGGATCACAATCAGGTTTAAACATAGGAATATCTGGATAAAGTCTAACATCTAGCTTTTTTGATACTCCTGTTGTTCTAAGTATTTCTAATAGTAACTCTAATGAATTTTGATTGTTGTTTACATCAATTTTAGGAACTACTCCCTCTTCTATCAATCGTTTATATTCCCATTTTAAAACATTGCAGAGACCAAAAAGGAATTTCTTTGCTTCCGCATAATTCTTAGCATCTTGTTCGGAATAATTTTCTGTATTAATTGGTTCAAACTTCATTATAGGTAGAATACCATACGGATTGTTATCTACTCTAAGTATTGGAAAATTCCCTCTTGCTTTAACACTTTCAATAAAGAACTTTGATATACTGGAACTTGATACATCTAGAATACTTTGTTCAACTTGAGTTTTCCAAAATTTCCTAAACATTAATGTACATGGATCTAGTATTAGAGCAGACATTGCAGTTGCTTCATTTTGTTCATGTAATTCTATTCCTTCTATGTGATCTAATGTTTCTGATTTTAAATCAAAAATATCTTTTAATAAACTAATATCTGATATATTATTATTCAATCTCTCAAAAATGTCACCTGTTACAGTTTCATCTGGGATTGAATTAAACGATTTTCTAAAATATTCAGATAAGTTATTTTCAAGTATTGAATAATTGCTTTTTTGACCTTCAGTATTGTTAGTTGGGGAACCTTGTTTAATTATAGTTAGTTCTCCTAATGCACTTTTTCTATCTAAAGTGTTCTGAAACTCATTTTTAGCGCTTATTGAAGTGTTTACACCCACAGCAATGAGCCAATCACAATCATCTATTTTCTGAACATCATCCTCTGATTGAATTTTTACTCCCATACCTATTTCAAGAGCTTTTTCAAAATCAGTTGTCCAGTGACTTTGATTAATATTAATAAGTTTTATATCTACTTTATTTGTTTGAACTGATGCTTCATGAATCAAATGAATTTCATCGTTCTTAATTGTGTATAAGTATATTTTATTGGGTAAAGTGCGGATTTTTACTCCTTCCTCCATTAGTAAAGCTAAAGGATCACTGTATTTTTCTTCAGTATATTCGGTGTCAAAATCCCATTTTCCACCTTTTTGAATGCCATCATTTAAAACCATATTTTTTGCTAGCTGCTTTGCTCTTATTATTGTTAAATCTTCCATTATTCGTTCTATAGCTTTTCTTTTTTCTTCATCTTCTAAACTTAGGTCATTATAATTTTTGATTGATTCAATCATATCCTCATTACTTTCAAACACATCTCTACATTCATTCCATAGAGCTTCTTCTTCTGGAGTTATACGTCCTACAACTGAAGGAATGTGAATATCATCAGGATACCATCTAATCCAATATTCTTTTGATACAAATGATCTTAATTCAATTTCGAGAGGAATTTTCTCTATACCTACATCAGTAAATTTAGCTATAGTTGTTTTTGAAGATTCAGATTTTGTAAATTTTGCTCCTTTTTGTTGCACAGGCTGTATCTCTGTATCCTTGCGAGTATACATAGATCGAATCTCAAGACTAAGAGGTAGAAGAATTGTTGGTTTTGTTGGCTTCGGTTCAAGAGGTGGAAATACAATATAATCAGAAATAATTTTTACTTTTAAGCGTT
>JAUVXQ010000076.1 GCA_030603505.1 Candidatus Heimdallarchaeota archaeon
ATTATATTCAATTTCATTTCACTACTCTCTTTGGTGGATTAAGATCAGTTGAGTTTCCTGCAGATATTTGGGAAGAAATGCGTGAAGGATCAGGCGTTGATGGCTCTTCTTTAGGATTTCTAAAAACAGAGCAAAGTGATATGAGAGTAGTACCAGATTTAGATTCATTTGCTGTACTACCTTGGGATTCAAGAGTAGGAAGATTCATCTGTGATATTCATACAAATGATGGATTTCCACATCCTACAGACCCTCGAAGTATCCTGAAAAAAACAATACAAAGTGCTAAAGAAATGGGTTTTGAATACAAAACAAGACCAGAACTTGAATGGTTCTTTGTTCTTAAAGATTACACCCCCGCAGATGATGGTGTGTATATGGATACTTTACCTTTTGACAGTCTTTCACTTCTTAGAAGAACAATTGCAGACGATATGAGGGATATGGATATTTCGGTGAAAACTATTCACCATGAATGTGGTTTAGGACAACAGGAAATTGAATTAGGTATGGATGATGCACTCATTCAAGCAGATAATTCTCAAACTTCTAAAATGATAATTAAAACTGAATCAGTGCTTGAGGGATTAATTGGAACATTTATGCCAAAACCATTCCATGATCAAGCAGGTAATGGTTTACATATTCACCAATTTTTGACAAGAGATGGAGTTAACATTTTTTCAGATGAAGAAAAAGGTATAAGTGATTCTTTAAGATATTTTGTAGGTGGAATCTTAGAGCATGTTGATGCGATGACAGCTTTCTTTAATCCTACAACAAACTCCTACAAAAGACTCGTTCCAGGTCATGAAGCTCCTGTGTTTAAATCTTGGGGAGTAGCAAATAGGACAGCTTTAATTCGCGTTCCTGGTTATGAGAAAAAAGCTAGAATTGAATATAGAGCAGCAGATGGTGCAACAAATATATATTTTGCAAAAGCGTTACTATTAGCAGCTGGATTAGATGGTATTAGAAAAAAAATAGAACCAATACCTCCCACGACAAAGAATGTTGAAAAACTAACTTCTGAAGAAAGGAAAGAAATGGGTATAACACAATTACCTTCAGATCTTAATGAAGCGCTTGATTTCATGGAAAAAAGTCAATTTATTCAAGAAGTACTTGGGAAAGAGATAGTTGACATTTATCTTGATGTTAAACGCCGAGAATACAAAGAATACTTGGATATCAAAAGCAAAGGGTTTGAAGCTGTAAAAGAGTGGGAAAACAAAAAATACCTTGAAAGAGTCTAAACCTTAGTTAACTTATCTCTTTCTGCAATTGCCAGTTGTTAATAATAAGAGAATCTTAATAAGGTACGGAAGAGAATATTTTTCTAACCTTTTCGAGTTGATTGCTCTGACAATGGAACGTGATGATGTTTATAATTTACAGTATAAAGAGATTAAGGTTACTAAAGCTAAAAGAACACATATTTTAACTCAACTATATCTCTATAGAGAAATTTCAATAGGTAAGGTTGCCACTGAATTAAAACTAAAAGAATCAATAGTTAAGCAATTCATACAATTCTTGATTCAAGATCTAATTTTAAGAGGTCATTACAAAAAAGGAACATTTATTGTAAGTAATTTCTATAAACATCCAGTAATATCTAAGAGAAAATTGACAGAACTACAAATCATCATTTTAGGAATATTAATACCATTACCAAAAATTAAAGTCAGTGAACTAGCAAATATCTGTATTATCTCTAAAGAAAAAATAAAAGATAATTTAATGGATCTTGTGAAATATGGATATTTCGTGGGTTACATTAGTAAAGGATACATCAACTCAATAAAAATCGAGCAACTAGATAAAAAAGAAAAAATCAATGATGAGGATATTTTTATCATAGGAACATGTATGATGCGAAGAAAAGCTATTCTTACTGAAGTTGCAAAAGATACAGGAATTAAAAGAGAAAAAGTGTTGTACAACATAGCTAAATTGCTTTTAAATAGAAAACTTGAAACTAAAATTCAACTCGAAACTGGTTTTTTAAGCAGTGAAGTTATTGTAACAGTTACAAAATTCATGATAAGTCCAAGAAAAATAGCTTTATCCGATTTAAGTGAAGAAGAGAAAGACACTGTTGGATATTTATTACTAAGAAAAAAAGCAACAATAAAATCGATTAGCAAGTATGTAGAAAAAGATTCAATTACTATTCTCAGAATTCTAGCAGAACTCACAGCAAAGGGAACTTTTCAGGTTATATTTACTGATAAAGTAAGTATAACTCCACTTGTGGAACTGAATTTAAGACCAATTCGAACCATAGAAGAAATGGCCACACTCAGCTTTTTTAATTATGAAGCATTATTTGGGTTACTGTCTACAAAAAATTCTATTTCAATTAAGAAATTAGCTAATAGCATGAGTCGTTCTGAAGACGAAATCACAGAAGCTGTAATAAATCTGATACTTGATGGGTTTGTAGATTGCACATTGAAAGGCAATAGACTTCAAATAAACAAAGTAAATCGATACAGCAGAGCTCAAGAAGGGACATTAGAAAGATGGGAGAAGATAGTCCTAGGGATGGTAATAGCTAATAAAATTATATCATCAAAGGATATTTCTACTGCTTTGGGGATAGATAAGAATTTTGCAAAAGAAAAATTGTACAGTTTCTATGGAAAAGGACTAATAAAAGGATCTATTGTAGGAAATAGATTAATACCTGATGAAATCCCTCTGTTCCCACCATTAAGTCAACTCGAGGACTTTGAATCACACTTTATAGAGATTTTTGGTTATGTCATATCAAATGATAGAATCAATCTAAAAACTATTCAGAAACTATGGGGTAAATCCCTAACAGCAGTAAAGAACATTTTATACGAGCTAATAGGATCAGCTCTAATAGTATTAGAGATAAATAGAAATAGTGCTATCGTAATTTCAAGCCAAACTTTTATGCCAAATAAAGAACTTGAAGATCTAGGAAAAACATATGTTCGTCTAGTAAATGAAATTGAGAAATCAAGGAGAAAACGTGTAAAGATAAGCAGCTTAGCCAATTCACTTTCGATGGAAAATGAGGATCTTTTCAAGCTTTTATGTCAGTTAACTGCTTTTGGATACTATAAAGGGAGTTTGACCACTTCACATTTTGAAAGAATAGGAAAATTGATAGAACCAGCTAAAAAAGCAACATGTCTAGATTGTGGGCATATATTAAAATCACCTTACAACCCATGCAGCAACTGCAAACAAATGCCATCGCTATGTACAGTGTGTCAGGGTCTAATCAGGCGTGGTGATGAAGTTTACGAATGTCCTAGCTGCACCAATTTAGCACATAGAGATCACTTACTGAAGTGGATATCTATCAAATCAGAATGTCCTTTATGTAAATCCAGAATTTCTCAAAGAACTCTTAAAAAGGTAACACTATGAGAGAAGGAAACTTGACTTTAGAAGAATTAAAATCAGAATTAAGGGAGTTTCTTGAAGAGAGAGATTGGCTTAGATTTTCACCTAATGAGGTTTTTATTCACTTGATTGAAGAGCTAGGAGAAATAAGTAAGCACCTTTTATTTTTATCCGAATACAAAACAGAAAGCATGGGTCATAAAAAACCCGATGATTCACAAATGCCAAGAGAGTTTGCTCAAGTTTTTAATCTTTTCCTGCAATTATGCATAATTCTAGATATCAATATTGAAGAAGCTTGGAAAAAAGAGTTTGAAATTATGAAAAAAAGGTTTCCTACGACCGATACATAAAAAAATACTTGGACTAATGAATGACCAATGAAAGCCTCCAACTCTGTACCTATTCAACCCAATAATGTTACGAAGGGTTTTATTGTAGTTGACAATGTGCATAAACATTACGATATGGGGGAAGTTAAAGTATTAGCATTAAATTCAATAAAATTATCTGTTAATAAAGGAGAAATTGTTTCAATAGTTGGTTCATCAGGAAGTGGAAAAACAACTCTATTAAATATAATAGGGGCTTTAGATTATGTAGACAGTGGTAAAATCATTATTGATGGCCATGATTTGAGTAGTCTAACAGATAAACAACTAAGTTACATGAGAAGAGAAACAATAGGGTATGTTTTCCAGAATTTCAACCTTCTAGAAGAACTTACAGCAGCTAAGAATATTGAAATGCCAATGATTCTTACCAAAAAACCTAAATCTGAAAGAAAAGAAAAAGTTGAAGAGTTGCTCAAAATAGTAAATCTAGAAGATCGTGCAAACCATAAGCCTAATCAGTTATCAGGAGGAGAACAACAAAGAGTTGCAATTGCAAGAGCTCTTGGAAATGACGTAAAAATCATTCTAGCTGATGAACCTACTGGAAACTTAGATTCTGCAACAGGAAATAGAATAATAGATTTACTTTTACGTGTAAGCAAAGAGGGAAACAAAACGCTGATTTTTGTTACTCACGAAAATCACATTGCAGCTAAAGCTGATAGGCAAATTGTAATGAATGACGGTTCAATAATTGAAGATAAAATCGCGAAATCAAAATAAATGCTATTAATAAAGAATTTAGAAATGTTAATAAGTAAGCATGGGGATTCGAGTAAGTAGGGATGATGTTATGCCTCGACCAGCGTCTTTCATAGGGGGAGCATTAACGGCGATTGGAATCTTTGGAGTTGTTATATCCATTGTACAGCTCACTGAGAGTTATTGGTGGTTTCTATTTTACTTAGCTATAGGTATTCTTGGAGGTTTTACTCTAGGTTCTGTATCATCTTCATTTAAAGAAAGTGAAAAAAACGCTTATTTGACACTCACAGGATTTATGCTCGCAGCTATCGTATTATTAACCACTTTTCTAGCTATTTGGCAACGTGACAATCCAAGTCTTAATATCGAAAATGGACTAAATGGTATCTGGGTTATTATGATAGCAGCAGCATCTGGGGTTCTAACATATATAGGAACAACATTGATGGCAATTGGGGACTCCAGAAGGTGAAAAAAATATCACTTAGACTTCCAAAACCTTTTTTTTGTGATACAGTAATTATTCTTATCAGTAAAATAAAAGAGATAGATAAATATGACAGAAACAAAATTCCTTCACTTTGGACAATTTTTTAGTAAAAGAGCGTTGATAACCACTGCAATTGGCGTAGGACTTGTTGTAGTTACTGAATTTGTTCTTCCTTTTTTCAATATTTTAACAGTAAGGGCACTTTGGGATTGGTTTACCCCAGTAACAATAACATTTACTCTAGCAGTGATTATGGTAACAAGTGCAATAGCAAGAAATATTGTTGCTTCAATACTCATAACAACGGCAGCAGCATTATCATTCTACCATCCATTCAACGCTAATTCTAGCACAGCAGGATATGCTTTCACAGCAGCAATAATCATTTTTTTTGTTACAGCAATGCTTTCAGGATTTTTCGCTACAAGAGAGATGTCTGGACAATCAGCATTTTTATCTATAGGTATTCTTTTTGGGATCCAAGGATTAATTGGAGCTGGAATAAGCTTAGTAACGAATTTAACTTCAGCACATGTAATATTTTTGGATCATGGTGTCGATGTTGCGTATGGACTATCTATGAATGGTTTTCCTGTTTTCGATGTAGTGTTAGCTGTTTTTTCCTTGGTTTATATGGTTACATTCATCATATTGTCAAGAAGAAGGTACACTGCTAGTATTGAAGGGAAAAAATTCGAAATATTCGGTCAAATATTGATTTTCTTAGCTATCGCAGGAGCACTAGCTTTCAGTATATTAAGTCATGGAACTTATGACGAATATACAGCCAATTCTATTTATACTGAAGAAAATACCCAGTTCTTTAATATCCTTTTTGAGAAAGAACGTCATGGAATATTCTCCTCAGTAAATCTTCTCAGTATATTCTACATTTTGCCAATAGTTGGCTTTATAATAGGTTTAGGCCTTGCTCTTATAGTTCATCAAAGAGCTGAAGGAACTTTAGGATATATGAAATTTAATTTTGAAGGCTCGTTCTTCTCCCTAAATATCGCAGTTGGTATTATTGCGTTTGGTTTCAGTTCCACAATACTAAATTTAGCTAATTCCAGCTTCTACCTTAGAGGAGCAGCATTCTTTACATTATTTACAGAATTCACAAATCTTCTTCTTCTTAATATGCTAATAGCCTATGTTATATATCTAATTATAACAATCATTAGAAGAATCGCAAACAGAATCGCAAACAAATAGCTTAATTTCTTTTTTTTCTTTTCTTTCTACCTCCTTATAATAAGTAATGTGTAT
>JAUVXQ010000033.1 GCA_030603505.1 Candidatus Heimdallarchaeota archaeon
TAATGATTGTAATCTTTATTTGGCACTTTTTCAGTAAGAAAAAGGGGAAAAAAGAGGATTCGGTGGAAGGAGGAGAGATAGTTGAGCTACAAATGGAAGGCTATAACTTACATCGAGGACATTATTCTAAGTTTAGAAGAAGTGTCAAGGGTTGGGGACTTGAAAAGAAAGTATCTATATTAAAAACAACATTATTACCTATTAGTTTATTTT
This sequence comes from Candidatus Heimdallarchaeota archaeon, assembly GCA_030603505.1. The sequence continues at coordinate 214 of JAUVXQ010000033.1, forward strand.
ATCTAACAGGCAAAATAATCGTTCTCAATTTTCTAACAGATCAAATGAATATAATAGCAACAAATGGAATATTTGAGCTTAAGTCTACTTCACTCAGTTGGGGGTATCTAAGTTTCGCAGTTTGTGTATATTTATCAACACTTGAGTTATTCTGTATTTTCGTTCTTGTTGCGCATTCTACTTTTCATGAAGATTATTTTGATGCAATAAAACTCTTAGGAAGAATCTTAACATTTCCTTTTATTATTTCATGGATTTTACTCTTTCTGTATATTTCCCGTAACACAAATAGTTTCTCAACCTGGAATACAGGTCTCCTTTTCCTTTGTTTTCTTATTACGCACTTTTTCAGTAAAAGATTAGGAAAAGCGATTATAAAAAAACATGAGTTTGTCTTCTACAATTTCAAGAAAACGGGAAGGATGAAAGTAAAGTTAATAAAAAATGAATCTTACCCCCCATCCCCTAACCCCTCAAATCCACTAGGTAACCCTTCTCTTTCTTCTGGTAAATGGAGTGAAAAAGAACTTGAGAAGTACAAAATGCTCTTGTTTACTACCATAGTCTCTAAGATTCGTCCCAATGTTCCTGTAAGTCCTCATCGTCTTGCTGCTCTTGCCGATATTCCTATAGAACTAATAGAAAAACTTCTTCTTGAACTTTGCAACAACAATCCTGCTCTCGGAAAATATTACCATACTGAACAAGTTTTCATCCGTCACTTAGATTCGAATAAAGAAGCACTTGATTTGAGAAATACATCTCAAAGACAAAATGATGAAAACAATGAAGACAATTACCCCACATCAAAACACGAAATAATGCCAAGTAGCAATAATTCGTTTCGTTATCTCAATACTGAAGCAAGGAATGATAAAAATAAAGTAAAGTCACCTATGAAATTGGAAGAACAATCATCCTTATCCAATTCCAAACTGTTAGCTTTTTGTTCTAAAATAAAATATCAATTCAAATCATATTTCACAAAAGATGTCCTTGAACATGTAAAAATTAACGGTACACTTCCTTTTGTATCACAAATAGCGCTTAGTTTATTTCTCTTCCTCCCAGTTTTTTTCCTTTCTTGCAAAATTTTCTTCTATAATCCATGGATTAATATTATCCTTGTTAGTGTTGGTGTATTTCTTCTCATTGAGCTGATTAACATAACATTGAGACATATCGTAAGATATGACAAAAAGGGATGTACAACAGAACAAATAACAAATAATGATGAAGTGAATGAAAATCTAGGAAGAAAAATTGAGCAGTTTAATAATAAATATCACAATACATTAGTAGACGAAGATAATTGTATAATATCTTCACAAATTCCAAAAAAATCGTTCTTCACGGACGAAACCCCGTCAGTTTCTCAACAGCAATTTCATGATGTAGGTGGTGATTTGAATCTAGATGCAATCCTTGATAGTAAAGTAGATCTGAATAGAGTGGGACTAGCACAGATAACATTTTTGATTGTTGAAAGATTAATTGCTAACTTCGAAACTACATCCATCTGTTCATCTTACGATTTTGATCATAAAAACTCCTCTAAATATATTGATAAGATCGTAGGTCAGGTAGGAAAGATATTGGAACAGAAAGATGTTCTTGATTCGTTTACTAATTGTTTGACAAAAAAAGCAAAGAGTTTGAGGATAGCTGAAAATATTCTTAAGAAATTTGGTTTTGGAAAAGAATGGGTATATATAAAGCAGCAAATGAAAGATCATGGATTTACTAATAAGGCATTTCTTCAAATAGCAAAAATCTATAAAGAGAAAGTAGATGAAATTGGTAGTGAAAATTCAATACTAAAAGGCGAACTTCCTTTATTTGATATAGTTTATGATATTGAACGACAGATTTACTATGCTAATGTAGAACTTGCAAAATATAATACGATTCAAGACAAACTTGATGCTTGGAAAGAAATACACCGTAAATTAAGATTACATAGTGGTAAGAAAGGACTACCTTTAACAGGAGAAGCTGTCATCGAATTAGTAGAATTTTCTGATAGCAGTTCAAGAGAAGTTTATACAAGAGATGGGATTTTCAGATTTGATATTAAAAAAATGATGGTTACTTTGGACACTAAATCAGTAAGTCTAACAGATAATTCTTTAACTGTTGAAATCACGGATATTCAATCTTACCATGAGTTTTGGCATTCACGGCTGGGAACAGATCTAAAATTGCCAAATGGTGATATTGAACTAAAGAATTATGGTTATCAATCTCTTCAAGAAGCTGAACAGCGCAGAGCATTTGCGTGCAAATCTAACGGTATAATAAAAAAAATACTTTGGGGAACATTAAGACTCCCTATTGTTGTTGGAGATAAATTACTTAATTTGTCAAAATACTGGGAAACAATAACCGATGCAAATCCAGAATCTTGGGAAAAGGCAGAGGAACAAATACGAAATATACTAAAAAATTATATGGGAGAACATGGATTAATGCATCTGTTTCGCTCCGCGGTTAATAATTTTAAAACAAAAAGAAATATCTCTAAAGTACAACTCCTTCGTACTGCCATGAAATTGCAATTAATTTCCTTGGCTTATGATCATGTTTACCACAGATTAGTGATGTTTAACGTTAAAAATTCTTCACCAAAGAATGTGATTGTTGAATCAACAAATCTTGGCGAATACCAAGACTCACTCATGGCTAAAACTCTTTATATTCCAAAAGGTTTCTATCCTGAAACATATACAAAAGTTCTTGAAAAAGTCCTTACCTCTAATGTTAGTAGTGATGTTTCAATTAATCTTTCTGATGACATAAAATTCGCGTTCTCTACTCATTACAACATTGAAAAATATAAATACGAGACAAGAGAAATTCTAGTTTATGGGGTAAATAACCGAAAAACTAGAAAAGAAGAGATAAGATTTGTTCTAATAAAAGATCTTGTTGATAAATACAGGGAACTAGTAGGACGAAATGCAGATGTTACTTTAGAAAAAATATTTTGGAAGTCAGAAGAAGCGAAATTTGGTGAGGATACTTTTGTCGAAGTTTCTGAAATTAATGGGATAATAAATATCGATTGTTCGTCGAAATTTTGGTATGAGTTTTTGATTTATAACACTGATACTAAAAAATACGAATTGTCATCCAAATTAGCAAGGAAAATCGATCCTGATTGTTTCTTTAAAGTCAATAATATTACAATTAATGGTAAAAAAAGGAAGGTTCTAACTCTTTCATATTACCCAGAAGAAAATGAGAAGCTTGGAAAACCATTATTTGATATTATTTCTGTTGATGGAAAGGAAATATTGCCATTTTCGTTTGATGTAACAAAAGGGATTCATAGAGTACATCTAGGTAAAGGCGATGTAGCTCCCAATGTTACTAAAGACCAAAAAGGTACATTATTACGTTTCTTAACAACAGGCTGTCTTCCTGTTATTGAACTTCTTTTTTGGGGAAATAACAGGTATATGGCAGTAAAAGAATTCCATGAACCAATAGAAGCTTTACAAAAACTTGATGATGTTCTGGGATTAATCAAAGATTATGAAACAAATTGGGGAGATAAGACTACAATAGAAGCTAAACTTGATGCAGTTATCGAACGATTAAAAGGTTTGGGTGCTATTTCAAATACAAATTATGATTATGAAATGTTAAAACAAAAGATAACTGAGACTAAAATCTATTATTCTGATATTTTCAAATATTCAGCAAGGCTGATTTTATTTACCAATACAAGAATAGAAATCGAAAATAACCTGCAAACATTACGTCCATTGCTATATAACACTTATCCTCTAGCTAATCCCTACTATACTGTTCATAGATGGAGTACTGATAGTAATATTAGTGATGCTGGAAAGAGAATGATAGAGAACAACTATGGTGCGTATTATGATGAAAATTTAGGACTAAAGCATTTGGATGGTTATGTGTTGAGTGAGTATGGAACTAAGAACATTCCTCTTTTAAAAGTAGCTAACTGGAGAACTTTCGGATTAGATAGTGTTGATTTGGTTATTTTTAGCAGAAGTTTTGATCGAGAAATACTAACAGAAATGATTGATGATGACTTAACCTCAAATAAAATTTTAGATTACTTTGGAAAACCAGGAATAGATAGAAGAATACTTACAATGATTTCAAGAATTGTAAGTTTGTTTAAAAGAGGTATTTCTATCCCATTTACAAGAGTAAAAGAAGCTAGAACTTTTGCAAAACAATTTGATAATGAAATTAGAAAAATACATGAAATTGTTAGCCGTGAGATAAAACTTCTGCAACAGAAGTGTAAAGCACCAAATGATGGAGGATTAAGAGCATTTAATAAACAAAGAAAATCTATTGTAATCTCGACCATCGAGCAATATTTCAAAAAGAATCCTTTACTATGGAAACTTTACAAATCAAAAATGATCAAAGTTTATAGTTCAAAAAATAAGATTATAATCTACTATTTACCTTTTAATATTTTTGGGAACAATATTAATCGTGCAAATTTCTTAAATGACCATATTGCGTACATAAGCACTAGGGGATTTATGGATTATAGTCAATTTCCTATGATAAACACGATTCAACACAAACACTACGTTGAAATCCTTAAAGATTCATCTCATCCTCTTACTCAAAAATTACAAAAAGTGAAAATAGACAAAACTAATCTAGCTAAAATCGCAAAAACAGCAATGATGGATTTATTCAAGTCTTATGGGAGAGCTATTCAATATCTTGAGACAGACACCATTAGAAAAAAAAGAACGAAACTTAATATGACCATTAATGAAGCAGTAGCTTCAAGACGATACCCTGTTGATGCGTTTATTCCATTTAAACAGAATATTGTTGTAGGACAGACAAATATCTACAAGTTAGCAAGTGAATTAAAAATAGCTATGTTCCTTGATTATATCTATAAATCTCTAACACCTCTAGGTGATTTTATTAAAGATATGGCGGTATCTGGTTCAAGAATAAACAAAAAATATAGCAATGAACTTTCAACAACAACTGATTATTCTGGAGAGCTCGATTTATCAAAGTTGTTCGCTGGGAAAAGTCGCTATAGGCTTAATCTAAGGCTGAACCAATTTTTTGAGATTGCGATTCCTCAAATTGATAATGCTAAACAATGGAGTAAAGTGTATGAGATTACAACAACGAAGAAAGAGTTTACAACGACAAATGATCGATATGATGTAAAATTGGAATTTAGCGGAAAAATGCTTGAAGATTTAATGGATACTACAATGTTACTACCTAGTTTTTGGATTACAAAGGAAGGGTCAATCACAAACAAAATCGAACAATCACATGTTTTTACATCACTGATAAAAGCAGGTTACGAATGGAAAAATGCGGTGAGATATACGGTTCTATATAGCAAGGAAAATCCTTCTAAAGCCTATAAAGAAATCTACTATGATAAAAAGTTTAATCCTTTTAAAGTAAGCATATCAAGAATATTAGATAGTTGGATAAATTTCTTGGCTACTGATAGTCCTTTATCCAAGTCAAATAATCTTGATAATTCTTTCTAAACTTTTTTGAAAGGGTAGGATTTTCTATGGTTCTATTCGTATATTTTGAGGAATCGCAATTAGATTCTATGAATAATTTAAATATAATAACTTAATATTATTACCGATGTTCATAGAATCAAATACTAAAAAAGAATGGCATCCAACGGGTGTTTTTGAAAGAAGATTTTTGCTATTGTATAGTTATGATATTGAAAACTGGGATTTTATTTGTGTTACTATTCTTATTGAGAATATTGAGATTAATTATCATTGATATCTTTTCCAGAAGAACTAAAAAATGTAAATAAAAGAAAGTGCGACTAATATCGTATCTCCTCTGTAATTTTACTCTGTCCAAGCAATATCATTTCCGCCTTCTATATTATCATGAAACCAAGAAACACATGCTCTATTAAAGCGTTTAATTGGATTAATACTAATAATATTTGCATTGTTATGAACTTCTCTCAGATAATCCATTAACCAAATTTCCTTCTGATCAATCTTAACTACGGGCATTATGTGATATTCCTTTCTAGTAGTCTTTCCTTTAAGTATTACATCGTTTAAGTAAAGTGAAATTAAACACGGGGTTTGACTTTTTATCATATCTTCAATAAAAGCTACTTTGTCACAAACTGAATTAAAATCATGGACGGTGGTAACAATGATTTCCCATTCTATACCTCTGAAAAGCACTTGAACATTGTAGTTGCAGATCCACACAGAGTAGGTCATGAAAAGGAATACTATCCAGGAACCATCAATGTTAATCTTGCTGATGTTATCATAGTCAACAAAGTTGTTACTGCTGATTATGAAGATATCCTTGAATTAGAAGAGAACCTTCGTGAGATTAATCCTGATGCTATAATTGTCGAAGCAGCTTCACCAATCTTTGTCGATAAACCAGAACTCGTCAAAGGAAAACGCGTTCTAGTTATTGAAGATGGTCCAACATTAACACACGGTGAAATGGCTTTTGGAGCAGGAATAGTAGCAGCTATGCGTTTTGGAGCAGGAGAGATAATCGATCCTCGTTCATGGCTAGTTGGATCAATGGCAGATACATTTGAAAAATATCCAGAAATAGGTGAATTGTTACCAGCGATGGGTTATTTCGATCAACAACTCAAGGATATGGAAGAGACCATCAACGCTGTTGACTGTGATGTTGTTATTTCAGCTACACCAATCGACATTACCCGTTTAATTAAGGTCAACAAACCTATCATTCGTGTTAAATACGAACTTGGTGAAATTGGTTATCCTACCTTAGAAGACATTTTAAAAGAGAAAGGATTTCTTTAATCTTTTTTTTCATTTTTTGTTTTTACTGATTATTTTATTAGCTTGTACACTTAAACATTATTATGAATCTATAATCTAGAATAGAGATAGAGATTCAGAGTCTTCACGAAATAGATTTTCTCTTCCCTTATGAAATTTCAAAACATATTAAAGCTTATTTCCGTCTTTCCCGAATATGAGCAGAGGTTTTCTGGAGACGGAGAAGAAATCATGTAAAGCGGACCGATCCAGAAATTCTTTTTTTATTTGTACACAATTCACAAACAATCTTAGAGATTGGTATGACTTATTTTCAGCATATAGTTTATCTCTAAATTGATTTTCTAATAAACTTACATTTAGTCTTTTGGAAAAGGCTCTTTTGTTTTGATATTATTCCAATGAGAAACTAGTTGCCTTTTTTCCGTGTGTGATAATTGTTTAATCTTGTATTCTAAACGTGAAGCTTCACTCCTATTTGTGCAAATCCATGTAGCTAAGAGTCTGTTTGCTCCCTTTTTTTCCACATATTTTGAACCTTTACCTTTTCTATGTTCAGAGATTCTGCGCTCTACATCTGTAGTTATTCCAGTATAGATTGTGCTATTTTTACATTCCAAGAGATAAACAAAGAAATTTTCCTTATCTGAACATATTCGAACGATATTGCTACAATTCTTACATTTAAAGAAGGTCTGATGATTTTCATACTTTTTCCCGCAAAAATAACATATTTCCACTTTTACATCTTCCATTGATTCATTTTGTGTTTACACTTATTTATTTCTGTTTTCATTTGAAATAGTAGTAGAAATGAATTAAGAAAACTAGTAGAAGAAAAATACTTGACGTGGTTGTATCTGATTCCACATAGTTGGTCACGAAAGCGCTATATTCAAAAGATAAATTTGTATGTTAATTAAGAAAAGCTACTGTTTTCAAGTGTATCAAACAAATAGTGACAAATAATTGTCAGAACATGAGAAGCCAAGTAGTTGACTTGACCCAAACTTATCTGAAGAGCGCCAATCTTATGCATTACACTTTCTTGTTCAGGAGTCAAATCATGTTGACTTCCCAAAACAAAACAAAGTGAATCACTTCTAGATAGCTCTTTTTTCACATCTAAAAATGGTAATCCATTTGGTGTCAAATAATAAATGATTGAATTAGCAGAAGTACGGAGTAATAATTCTTCAAAACTAATTTTTTGTGTTTCACAGTTAAAAACTTCAGGAGAAGAAAGAAGGCGTATCATAAGGTGAGTAGCTTCAAACTCGTCATCAATTTTTTCAGATAAATTGTGTAAAGGAATAATAATCGCTTTCTCTTCCTGAGGATGCGATAAGTAAAAAACAAGTTTTAAATCATATTTCAATCGTGACTGCCATCTATGGAGACTAAAAAGACAACGAGCAAGAACATCAACACGTTCCTTACCAGATACTACAGTTCTAATTTTCTTTGAAGAATCCAAATGAACGGTTCGTGTTGGAATTATAAAAATCAATTGTGGAGGCAAAATAATTCCCCGAAAGAGGATAAATAGAGGAAAGAAAATTTTATCTTTCTTTTCCTTTTCTATCAGTCTTTTTCCTGATATGGATCCTATGTCTGTGTATGGCACAAGAAACACAATAATAAGCAATCTTACTTACTCGAGGGATAATAGCTCCTTCATCTCGAAGCTCTTTTGCCAATCGATAATCCACAGCGCTTGTATAAACTGTAAACTTTTTAGCTTTATCCTGTGCAACAAGTTGTCCACAGGAGTGACATTGTACAAGTTTAGATCGACCTCTCTTACCACCGGACCTACCGCCCGACTTTCTTTTTTTAGGCACGCTTAAATCACCATCATAATAATAACCTAACATCTCTTTAAAATTTAACTTTTAAATCTGTTGAAAAATGAGCACCAAGATTGACCAAGTTTGTCCAAGTTTATGGAAACAGTTAGTCACCCCAAAAGTATCAATATCATTTTTCACTTGTAAAAACCAGCTGGTGCTTAAAAATAACATGTTTGAAACAGTTAATCTCGAAATAATCTTTGTTGTTTGGGCTATTATTCGTCGGAAAATAGTTTTTGGAACAGTTGTTTAAAATATTCCTTTGCTTCTACTAGTAGTTTATCTCCAATCTCAGTTATCTCATAATACTTTCTATCTATTCTTTCCGTACCACTCCTCATCTCAACTTTCCTGACAATGCCTTCATTTTTTAAAAGATAAAGAACTTTATAGTTGGTAACTGTTGCTGGAGAGAAGCCAAACTTTTTACTCATCTCATTTTTTAATTCATAAGCATATTTAGGTGATTCTTTTAGCAATTTTAGAACCCAAATCCATAGTAGGTCAATTGTTACATTCTTTTTAAGTCTTCGAAACGCTGCTAAATCTTTTATTTTATCAAATTCTACATTATCTTCTGAATGGGACATTATATGTTTATTGCAACTCAGTTACTTTAAAAATTTTGCATAAAAAATAGAAAATTAAAAATGCGAAAAAGGGATTTATTTGAGTGGAACATAAAGAGAAGACCTTGTTGCTCCAATACCAGGTGATCCATGTCGCACAACCTTTGTACAGGGAGAAAATTCACCAAGTATATGGCCTATCATCTGCGGTTTGATTTCTACTGTAATGAAATCTTTTCCATTATAAATGCCAACTGTAGCTCCCACCATTTCAGGAAGTATGGGCATATCTCTTATATGGGTTCTGACAGTTACTTGTTCTCCCCTTTCAATTGCTTCTACAGACACCCTTATGTCTTCTAATAATTTCTTTCTACGAGTTGTCCAGAATTCTTGGCGAGATAAGCTTCTCCTTCTTCTAGAGGGAAGTAATTCGAGGATCTCATCCATGGATTTTTGTTTGAGTTCATCCAATGTAAATCCTCTATATTTAAATTTCCTAGCTGACACGTATATCTCCGATTTACTACGTTTTAGCTCTCATTTTAAACCTTTTGATTTTTGTGAGCATAATGATATTAGGGACACCCATGTGAAAAATTCAAAAAGATAATACAAATTTATCAAGAATCCACCCAATCAGTACTAGAAAAAGAGCAAGAAAGATAGGAATGGGTAAACCTGGAAATTTTTGATGTTTTAACAGAAAATGTTCTGTTATCTTTACACCTGTTAAAATACCTATACCTGTAACAAATCCCAAAATGGGATTAAAATATGTTACTGAAAAAACTACCAATGCTGAGTAAAAGATTAAATCCCCAATTCCTATTCTCATTTCAAAAATTCCTATTTGTTTAGAATATTTAGAAGGGGACAATTTTTCTTCTTGTTTAAAGATTGAAGAAATGGGTCCTTTAAAGACAGAATATAT
>JAUVXQ010000091.1 GCA_030603505.1 Candidatus Heimdallarchaeota archaeon
AAGGCATTGTAGCTAGGGATCTAACTTTAGCGGAAAGAATGGAGCTAACCCATCTTCAAGAAAGATTGAATAATATGATAGGAAAACGATATGAGATTACCTCTGAAGAGAAAGATGAAGATCCTGTTTTAGTTCTGATTCTAAATGAAGGAGGAGTAAGCTTGTTTACTGAAAAATTCCAAGAAGAATCAAAATTGGATGGTTATCTTGTAGGAAGCTTCCTAACAGCCTTTGATAATTTCAGTAGAGAAGCTTTTGCTGTTTCAGGATCACTAGAAAGGATAAAACATCAAGATTATACTCTTCTAATGAAAAAATTAGACACACTCACTTTTTGTTACGCTTTCAAAGGAAAATCCTTTTTAGCTCTTCAAAAACTGGATAATTTCATAGCGAATTTACTAACTTTAAAAGAAGTATGGGAATCAATAGTAGAATCTGGTATAAGTTACATAAATACAGACTTAGAACAGAAACTCTCTAATGTAGCAAAAAGTATTTTTCGATGAATGAAATATGAAAATTCATAATCAATTGAAGATGGTTGCATATAAATGTACTAAAAACAATTATCGAAGAGTAATACGAAAGAATCAATTCAAAAGACAAATAGTTTTTAATTTAGCCAATAACCTTTTTTACAATTACTCCTTTCTCAATTTTAGGTCTAAATAATGTCTATAGAAAAAGTTAGAGATAATGTTTATGCAATCACCGATGGAAGTACTGCTGGTAATGTCACAGCGTATGTTCTACCTTCACAGATTGTTTTTGTTGACTCTGGTATGAATATCCCTCTCATGAAGAAATTCAGAGCACATATTGAGGAAGAAACAGGTAAGAAAACAACAACTCTTTTCATCACTCACGAGCATGGAGATCATGTGTTTGGTAATCAAGTGTTTGAAGATTGTGAGATAATTACTTCAAAAACTACACACGAAGCGATGGTGTACTCACAGGAACACAATTGGACTCCAGAAAATTTGGAGGAATGGAAAAAGAGTTCAGAAGATCCTGCAGCTTTAGAGGGATTGAAAATAGTTCTTGCTAACAAAACATTTGAAGATGAGTATGAATTAGCAGATGGTGATGTAAAAGTTATCATCAAACGAACTGGAGGACATACAGAAGGTTCAAGTTATGTGTATTGTCCAAATTACAAGGTACTTTTTGCAGGAGATAACTTGTTTAATCAAAATTTTCCATGGGGAGGAAATCCTACATCTAATCCGATAAAATGGATTGAAGCAATAGAAGAATATCTTTCACTTGATGTAGAACACTATATTCCAGGTCATGGATCAACTTCTGGTAGAGAACCTTTAGAAGAATTCTTAACTTATCTAAACAAAGTTATTACTTTTATGAAGGAAATGATGGTAGAAGAGAAAACTGAAGAAGAAATTCTTGAGCAGGTGGACAAAATAGAGTATTATCCACCTAGAAGGGAGGAATGGAAAGCTCTAACGTTAAAAAAATGGTATGATGTTTTGTTAAACTAATCAATCCTTTTTTTCCTTTATATTAGATCAAGTTAGCTCTTCGCGGAGATAATTCTGAGAAAAATTCTCCTAACTAATGTGAAGTATATTTATATTATAGATTGTCATAAACAAGTTATGGGATACGAAGCAATCACTTTTCTATTATTCGCAGCTTATTTACCGCTTGTTTGGATTCCAGTACGTTTGATAATCAAAAGACAGAGAGGATATAAAATCGCTCCTTTAATTCTTGCTCTCTTTCTGATGAGTGTATGGGTATTTGGTTTTCTTGGTCGAACAATGTTCGTTACAGCTTTAGAGCATTTAATTTTTGCAGGATCTCTCTCTATTATAGCAGTAATTGTTTTCGAGATAGTTCGAGGTAAAATTAGGCTTCATAGAAAATTTAGGACAAGAAGGCGTTTTATAGGACTTATAATAATCGTTCTAATTATTATCGTTAGTGGGAATTCATTATTGGGGATAAATAAAACAATGCAAAGTGCAAGGTATTTTGAGAATATGGTTACCTATGATTCTACAAATTTACCATTTATTGTTCTTGATGAAGTAAACGAGATAGATAACAACATACGACTTGTCACTAAAGAATTTGCGATAAGCAAAGCAGAACAAACCAAAGCAACTTTTGGTTCTAATGCTGAATTAATGGAAGCTAATGTCATATATGTTAATGATTCTATTTACTGGTGTATGATTTACGCACCGAAAAGATCAGCTCAATTCTGGACCCCAGGACAATTTAACCATGCTTGGGGATTGATATTAGTCGAAGTTAACAATCCAAATGCTGAACCAATAACAATTAAATTTCCAGAAGGAGAGTTTAATTATGCTGAGGGATTATGGCGTAATCACAATATTGTTCTAAAAAATTACCGCCGAGATCAAGGAGCTAAATATTGGCGATCATATCCTGCTTGGACAGGTACCGAATGGGTCTACGTAGTTACTCGAACTACAAGTAATGTTTATGGAGCATGGTACTCAGATGGAATTGACATTCTAGATTTAGCAACAGGCGGTTTAATCAAGCATTATACAGCTGATGAATTATACCAAACACCTGATTATATTCTACAAATTTACTCAGAGGATCTAATCGAGCAAAAGTGGATCAGAAATTGGGGTGATAAGCGAGATACAACAGTAGAAGGAAACATTCGCTTCTTTACAGGTTTTCCATATTATAGTTCAGACCGAATAGGATTTTATGAGGTAGGTGTAGAAGATATTCGTTATGTTAAATATCAAAATACAACTTTAGCTTTCTTTGCAACACATCCGTATGACTCGACAGAAACTTTAGCTGGTATTGGTGTTATAACTAAAAGCGATGTCACGTTTTATGACCTTAAGAATAGAGGATATATATCGGCTATAACCGCAGCTACGCTAGCCGAAGGGCAACTTACTGCACCAAATGAAGGTAGTTATATTGTTCAAATGCCAGTGCCATATACAATCAACACTTCTATTGGATTGAGATTAGCTTGGTTCATACCCATCTATTGGCAGAGTGGTGCTATACAAAGATTATCTCACGTCTGTGTCATTGATGCTTTAGACTCAAGTTATATTTCTATTGCAGAGGCAGAGGGACTATCAGGTTCTCAAGTAGTAAAAGAAGCACGATTACAATTCAAGTCCTTTTTCACAAGTGAAGTTGTTGAAGACCAATATGAAATTGCACAAATAGAAGATGCTGGAAGCTATGTAGAAAATGGTAACAGTATTTTTGTTTATCAATTGAATGATAATCGAACAATACGTTGTTCCCAAGATTATCTAAATGAAACTCATTGGAATCAAGTCGTTCTAGCGGATGTAGGAGACGAAATAAGATACTCATTCACAAAAGATGATGAAGGGATATTCTGGGCTACAGAGTTCTATATTTTAACTTAATCGTTAGAGTGTAGAGCTTTTTTTTCTTTCTTTTGTATCTGTTTTTCTAGCATTCATCACATCCATTGTTTTCTTCTCGTTTCTTTTCTTTTGTATCTGCTTTTTCTGCGCGTTCATCCCATCCCTTATTTCTTTTTCGATATACAAACCAGTATAAGAATCCTACAAAAATTGCTCCTCCGATAATGTTGCCTATAGTAACAGGTAATAAATTATGATAAAGGAAAGATCCCCAATTAAGATTTGATAAATCTATTCCATCCATAATAGCTACTAAAGCTTCATTTCCTTTCAAAAGAATTCCCAGAGGTATGTAAAACATGTTAGCCACACTGTGCTCGAATCCACAAGTTACAAATGCCATTATTGGAAAGAATATAGCTAATATTTTTCCTGTTGTATCGCTAGCTGAAGTTGAAACCCAAACAGATAGACAAACTAACCAATTACAGAGAATTCCTCTACTGAATGCTTCAAGGAAAGAAAGATTAACTTTGGAATTTGCTATTGTAATTGAATTCACACCAACTAGATTTGAATCAATTTTCCACACGCCTGAAGCAAAAATTAGAAAAACTAAAAATAAAGAACCTAGAAAATTTCCTATATAGACCACAGTCCAATTGCTTAATAATTTTTGAGGAGTAACTTTTCGATCAATACAAGGGATAATTAGTAAATTATTACCTGTAAATAATTCAGCACCACACAATAAGACAAGCATTAGCCCAACAGAAAATACAGCTCCTGAGATCAGTTTGGCAAATCCTGAACCGACATAAGTGCTTAAATCATGAGAGACTATAGTAGCCAATATTGCACCAAAACCAACATAAACACCAGCAAACACTGCGAGTATCATTAAATTTGCAAGAGACATATGACACTTTGATAGTCCTATCTCATCCAGTGTCTCAACTATTTTACTTGGAGATTTTATACTCATATACTCATATCCAATCATTTGTTCAAGAAATGATAAATGATGCTTAAAAGATATAAATCAAGTTTAAGTGCTTTTCTCAAGCGCTATAAAGATTTAATGCAAGTGAGAGAGATCAAACATCTGTAGAGAATGATGAGAACTTATTGGGAATATCACACTAACGAAGATTCAATGTTTTATGGTTTTCATTTTCACAGATTAAATTTTTTATAATGAACCAAATAAAATTTTTCAATGAATAGATATTAGAGCTTGCAGCATACTCTATCACTAATTTTTATCTCTTGATGTGTAGGTGTTAACACAAGAAATTAGATTAAAGACTATTTTTACCTTTAAATATGAAAGGCAATTTGATAATTGCTCTGCCAAGTGGAATCCCAATCTTTACCCATCTCTTGAAGAATGGTTATGTTTCTAACATTAAAAGAGAATCTAATTACAGTGCATGTAATGAAAGAACAATTCTCACTACAGCTATTTTAAATGCATTAAGCTTGAAAGAAGAAGCAAAAACCAATAAATTTTATCAATACAAAGTCGAAAATGAGCTCTTTCTAACTTATATAACAGATGATTTATCAGTTATTCTTTCAGGAGTTACAAGTGAAAACACTAGCTTTTACAAAAATAAAATGAGAGTTATAGCTAATCTGTTCATTGAAAACTACTCATCAGAAATAAAACCATTTAATGGGAATGTTGATACTTTTGAGAATTTTGCTACAATTCTTGAAAAAACTAAAATCTTGAATTATAAAACAAACATCACTTTAAATAATGTAAAAAGCAAAAAAGCAAGTGGTTTTCCAGTCTTATCCAGTAGAATAAGCTTAGTACACCTTTTCACTACAATTGCTGTAGCTATGATTATTCTGATGATTGTATATATCTCTAACCAACAACAGATGTTACCAGAATATCTTACTAATCACTAATCAAGAAATACTTCTAGGTAAAAATAAAAAGAAGAACTTTCAAATAGATTTATTAATGTTTATGAGGGGGCTTTTTAAATAAGAATTGAAATTTTATGATATCTACAATGCGAGAAATAGAGTTCTAGTTAGTATTAATGTAGTATTGTAAATCAAGGTGATTAATCTGTGAAAATCAATGACCCATCAGAAATCAAGTTGATTACTAAAA
>JAUVXQ010000059.1 GCA_030603505.1 Candidatus Heimdallarchaeota archaeon
ACAGAAATCGATTAAACTTCACAATGAAGATGACATATCAGCAATTGATAGACATAGAATTTCTATTGATGGAATTGGTAAAGAAACATTTACCAAATTCAGAATTGTTAATGTAAACAGTAAAAACAAATTAGTTCTAGCTTTACATGATAAAAACGGGAATATTTGGAGTGGCACTGACAAAAAAACTGTTTATTGGGATATTTTGGAAAATCTTTTCTCAAAAATTCAAGATAAGAACGCTTTTGATAGTGCTCTACAATTCCTCACACCTGAAAAGTATGCTTCTATGGATATGATAACCGCATTGAATACCATAGTGGATGATTTGAAAAAGCAAGGTTTAAAAGTATCTCACAAAGAAATGAGGCAATACCTAAATTGTAATGCTTTACACTTCAATCGATTTTTACGCACTAGAGAAGTGAAACTACCCCTGTTAAATCGCAATAAATTCACTGGAAATTATAAATCTGAAATAAAATCTGATCTCAATTTTGCATTTGACGAATATACACGGTACTTAAGTCTCTTAAGAGTTAATGATAGAATAATAACTGTTGATGAACTAGTAAAAGACCAACAGAGAGTTGCTATAATAAAAAATCTTATTACAGAATTCGCAAGGAATTCTGATGTTTTAGCTTCAAAATATGAAGAGAAACTTCTGCAAAATGGTGAATATGAGCTCACTAACAAACTGTTGAAATTATGTGAATATAAACTCATTAATATTCTAAAACACCTTGAAACGCTCAAGAATATGCCGATGTTATTCACTCTCCAAGATGGAAAGTTGATGACGATTAAGAATATCGTGACATTTGTTCAGTCTGTCTCTCCAAGATGGGCGTTAGGACTTATCAACAAAAAAATGGAAAAATTATTCCAAAGTACAACTATTGTTTCACCTAATAATTTTCTAACTGAAGCTTTAAAGCGTAAAAGTATACCAGCAAATAAAATTCATGAATTCTTTAAATATTTTGAACGCAATGAGTTATTATTTGAGACAGACATCATAGAACGACTAGAAGTTTGCAAGGACTATACATATGGGACTCTACTTGACAAAAAGAAGGGATTAAACTTTCGAATTTCTTCATTTAGTAAAATGATTGATTATTTTACAGCTTTAAACAGAAAAATCAAAGAACAAATGAGACACATCATTTTTGGGGATTTTGATGAAAGCACATTTGTTAAAGAAACTTTAAAGGAAATAACAAAAAAAGTTTTCACAGTTACATACAAAGGAGGTAGGCATAAACAATCCCAAACAGTAAATTGGTGGGATGAAAATAATACTATCTCGATTGGTAGATTATCAGCTACACCTTTAAAAACTACAGCTTTCAATAATGCAATGAATCATGAGCTTAAAAAAGAATTAGAAAAAAAATTTGGAAGAAAAGTTTTTCTCTACCCCTATAAGAACGGACAACTAATATTATTTTTAACAAACTTAAACACATTGTATAGCGCTAACAAGAATAATGATTTCCTCTATATCTTTCCTAGTCTACAAAGAAATGATAAAGATGTAATTGTAATTGAATTACCAAATGGAGAATATGCCAAATCAAACTCAAATTATTTCCAAAAAATGCAATGTGATATTGAAGAACTAAAGGAGTTTATTACAAATGAATACGGAAAAACATATACTTTCGATAAATTTTTTAAAAGGGTAGCAGGAATTTTAGATGCTCTAAAAAACCTTAAAACACTCCCAAATCATCACAATGACAGTTCATATATATTAAGGATATTCAATGATAAAGAAAATTCAGATCTTTGGAAGAAGTTTGGCAAAACAAATGATGAAAAAGCCTTCATACTCCACTTCCTTAATATTTTGTTTTCCTACCGAAATAATAATGAGGTTAGAAGTATCTTAAATTCAACCTCTAAGATGTTTACCGCATATGCGATAGTACCATATGGGCATAAAACAGATGCAACTCATGTAGAACTAATCAAAGTAAGCCCTACTTCACTAAATATTTTCATGAACAGGAAGATGAAACCAAATATAACTTTAGAAAATCATCAAATTGAAATCATATCTCCTTTTGCGTGGTGTTCCAAAGAGCTTTCCTTTACTCTAATTTTCAATCATCTATTACATCTCCATCAAAGTTTCAGACTTAGAAAGGGATTTGTTGATGCAGGGAATGTTTCAAAATATGGATTTAGTACAACAAAGATACCAGTTGCTAATAGTTACGCAGTTGAAACGACCTTTAAAACAAAGGGAATATATTGGTGTTGTACGATATGGCGAGCGTTTAAATGGGAAGAAATAAAAGAAAACGATACGTAAAAAATCTAGTTTCTTCAATTTTTTATTCTAAAAATAACTTCATTACTTCTCTTTAATTATTTTTCTTGGCAATTGGTGGAATCCTTTTGGGTAAGTGAAAAATATGGTTATGCAAGATTTGAGACTGTACAACCACCTTATTGTATAATACGAAGAATGCTCGTTGAGCATCAAATGTACCATGTGATTAAGAAATACAGAATTGGTGTTATTTCTTATAGTCCTTTGGCAGGTGGTTTTTTAACAGAACGATATTCTAGAGAACAATCTCTTCCAGATACCCCTCGGGGTGAAGGGGCTCAAAAACGATATTTTACGGATAAACGATGGAAAATACATGAGGTTGTAAGAGAAATCGCAGAATCAAAAGATGTGAAAATGACGCAAATAGCACTAGCGTGGATACTAACTAAAGATTTTATCACTGCACCAATAATTGGTGCAAATAGTGTTGAGCAATTAGAAGAAAATATTAGCGCACTGGAAATCAAATTGGAGGAAAACGAAATAAAAAGATTAGATGAAATATCCGATTGGATATCAGATTATGAAGCGATTAGATAATTGGTATTAACTCTATTTCCAGAATTGCCACCATTTCTTCTTTTTTTCTTCTTTTTTATCTACTGTTCTCCTTAATTCCATCATTCCATCTTTTAATGCAATTTTGTAAACTAGACTTCTGAAACCTTCTGGCTCCTGTTCTTCTTCAATGGTATAGATAAGGGGTTTTCTTTTTCTTTCAGTATCTAGTATTCTAGATATTTTCCCCGCTTCATATTTCTCTCTAACTTGGCTGTCTTTACCTATCCACACATATATTTCATCATAAGCATCGAGGACAAAGGCGTTTTCAGATTCAAATGCCTTATATTCTATTGGAGCTTCTTTTACAGTCAATTTCCCCGTTTCATCTTGTTCTATTTTTAACAATTGAAAATCTTTTTGGTGTTTTTTCTTGAAGTGAACAAGAAAGCCAGGAGTATCCCCAACCACAACTTCGTAATTGATGAGGTTGTTGAATTCTTCTGGCTCATCTCCCTCCATAATCGTCTTGAGTTTAAGATTTTTATTTTGTTCTTCAACAACTTTCGCTCCCCATGCCCCAACTGCTTTGTCATCAGCATAAGATTTTGACCCTATCCAAATCCAAAGCGTTTGATCGGTTTCAACAACGTAAACATCTCCGTTAAGAAATTCGTAAGGTTCTTTTTGAGGAACTAATTCCCTATTCATTACATGATAAACTTTCATACGCGTAATAGTTTCTTATGAATTAAAAAATTTCCGTGCTAAAATTCGTATTTCAAGATCTTTTGTTTTCTTCAAATACAAGCAATTTTTGTGGTGTTTATATTGTTTTGTTCCTTACAAAATATGGTGTAACTGGTCATCTAATGAGCACTTGTTCTCATCATGTTAATATTAAGTGACCAGTGCATAGTATACCTCGGTGAAAGGAAATGAAAACAACAAGAAATTCTAACCTAACTGAACATGTGGAAAAGGAATGGAGATATCAGGTATTAGTGAAAAAGGAACAGAAGAAAAACATTAGCGTGTTCAATGGACAGTTTGTGATTTACTAATTCCTTTTTCAATCGAAATCTATGAACTTCGAAAATCTTTTGTATCTCATCCCAATTTTTTCTTATGAATTTAAGTGATTTTGAATTAATTAATGCTTCAAATCTCCTTATTGTTATTGTAGATCCCCAACCACGTATTCTTTCAGCTACACTTTCACATGAAAAAGTCCTTAATAATATTCTTCTTCTGATAAGGAGTGCAAGAGAATTTGAAATACCTATCATAATCACTGAACAATATCCAAAAGGGCTTGGAAACATAAATGAAAAAATAGCTGAATTAATAGAAAAAACGACCCCTATAATTGAAAAATTGGAGTTTAACTGTTTTGAAAATGAAAAGTTTACTGAAACGATTCACTCTTTTCCATCTCGAAAATATGTTATAATCGTTGGTGTTGAAGCCCATATTTGCCTATTTCAAACAATTTTGGGTGCAATTAAAAACGATTATATTCCAATTATTATCTCTGATGCTATTTCATCCCGAAAAGAATCGGATTATCAAACAGCGTTAAATTGTTATAAGTCTTTAAACATCCTTACCTTTTCAACAGAGATGCTAATTTATTTCCTGTTAAAAAAAGCAGGGACTCAAAAATTCAAATATTTGCTGAAGTATCTTAAGTGAATTACTACATTAACCTTCTTGGATAGTCTGTTGTTATACCTATACTTATTTATTTTTCTCAATTTTTCTCAAGATTTAAAGCTCTCCTAACATTTAAATTCGATTTTTTCCATCACATTATAGAGGAATTAGATTTGATGAATCTCCAACCACCCGTTAGAATTGGTATTGATACAGGAGGAACATTTACAGACTTTATTATAGTATCGGGAGGAACAGGTGAAATTCGAGCATGGAAAATTCCTACAACACCAAATGATCCTAGTGAATGTATAATCAATGGGTTAAGAGAAGCTATGAATCTATTCCATTTTGAACCTCAAGATATTGAACTTCTTATACATGGGACAACAATAGGAACCAATGCTTTTTTAGAAGATAAATGCCCAAATATTGCATTTGTAACCACTAAAGGGTTCCATGATATAATTGAAATAGGGCGTCAACAGCGTTCGGAATTGTATAATCTAAAATTCAAGCAAAAATATCCACTATCTTTCACAAAGGATGCTATTTTTGAAGTGGAAGAAAGGCTGGATGAAAATGGTCAAATTATTAAACCTCTAAAAGAAAAATCTTTAGAAAAACTTCTTAATCTTCTTAATTCCAAAAAAATAAAAACTGTAGCACTTTCATTACTTTTTTCGTTTCTTAATCCAACACATGAAGAAAAAATAAGTTCTTATTTGACTGATAGGGGCTTCAATGTTTTCTCATCTCATGAAATAAGCCCCCAAATAAAAGAATACGAAAGATCTGTAACTACTATAGTTAATGCAAAAGTCAGTCCTATCGTAAACGATTATCTGCAAAGACTTCAGTCAAAATTGATCAGAGAAGAAATCAACAATCCTTTGTTAATAATGCAGTCCAATACGGGAATGAGCGATATCTCAACCATCGGTCGTTCTGGGATACAGACACTTTACAGTGGTTTAGCAGGGGGAGTGCTTGCCGCAGCAGAAAGTTTGAAGCATTTAAATCGAACACATCTTGTATCCTTAGATATTGGTGGAACTTCAACAGATGTATCTGCAGTTATTGACCGTCCTATAATCCTCCGTTCAAGAATATTTAGCGGTTTCCCACTTGTAGCAAATATGGCAGATATTGAAACTATTGGAAGTGGAGGAGGATCAATAGCTACTTTTAGGGATGGTTTGTTAACAGTTGGACCAGAATCTCAAGGGGCTAATCCTGGACCCGCTTGCTATTCGTTAGGAGGAGATAAAGTAACGTTAACTGATGCAAACATGTATTTGGGTTATGTTCATCAAGATAATTTTGCTGGAAACTTATCAATAGATACTAAAAAATCTTTTTTCTACTTGAAGAAACTCTTCGAAGAAATACGTTTATCGCCATTTCCTTTAGAGATAGAATCTGTTGATCATTTGGCTCTATCAATCAGGAAAATTCTAAATCACAATATCGCTCAAGCTATTAGGGTAGTTACTATCCAGAAAGGTTTGGATGTAAGAGATTTTGGCCTTTTAGGCTTTGGTGGAGCTGGACCACTGCAAGCTTGGGATATAGCTCAGGAACTAGAAATTGAATCGGTTATTATTCCTCCTTTCCCTGGTGCATGGTCAGCTTATGGACTTGTAGCAAGCAATATCAAACATGAAACAACTTATTCTTATTTGAGAGAGCTAACAGGACTAAATCTTGATGAAATAAACAGTAAATTTGAGTCCATTAAACAAGATTTGAAAGGAATACTAGATAAGGAAGGAGTAGAAAGAGAGGAACAATCATTTAATTATTCTTTAGATATACGATACCTAGGTCAAGCTGAATTTCTTACAATTCCTATATCTTTCCCTATTAGTAATCATCAATTTACTACAATTGCAGAAAATTTCCATAATTTGCATCAAAGAAATTATGCGTGGAAAAGCGATGAATTAAATGTGGAAATTGTGAATATATCTGTTGAAGCAATTGGAAACGTACCAAGGATTGAAATTAAGAAATTATCTTTAGGTTCAGATAAACCTTCTAAAATAGCTTACAAGGGCTGTAGAAAAGTTAACTTTGATGGAAATTGGATAGAAACAACTGTTTATACTAAAAGTGAACTGAAAGAAGGTAACATTTTGAAAGGACCATGCATAATCGATCAACTAGATGCTACAACCGTTTTACCCCCTGATGTAATTGGACAAATAACCAAAAGGGGGTATATCTTATTAAAGAAGAAAAGATGATTAAGATTGAAATGTTATTCAATAAAAGTGAATATAGCATATTTGTTCTTAGTTGGTTCTAATTTTGCTGTGTAATAGTTTACCCATTGCTGTTGATCTTCGGGTACTGTAGTATCAAGCAAACCAAAGCTCAATCTATCCTGCTTCTTTGTTCGTTTAATGATGATTACAATTCCGTTATTACTGATAACGATTCTTCCTCGAGAATCTAGTTCTTCAAAAGAAAAGATCCCTATGCTTCTTGTACCATCATCATAAGTAATCAAAAGATTCAATTCACCAATATCCCAATTTATGACAAGTTTATACGCGTCATGGAGTTTAAGATTATTCTGACCCATTTTTACCACTCAAGTTTTTCTAAAGATTATTTAGTTATCAATAAATATTAGTACTTCCGAATTACCGCAAAATTTTAGGGTCAAAGTGCCGACAAAATTATTATGAACATAAAACTTATACAAAGTTTAAAGAATCTTGTCCAGCAACTTAGACCCTGTAGAGAAGTAGTTGGAACTTCCTTAAAAA
>JAUVXQ010000146.1 GCA_030603505.1 Candidatus Heimdallarchaeota archaeon
AACAGATGGAATGAAAGGCTTATACTATTCTAATAATGGGGAATTCTTTCAATTAAGAACAACTAAAGTAGAAGAAGTAGACCCTACCGGAGCAGGGGATGTTTTAATGACAGGTTTCTTAGCACGATTCATTGAAACAAGAGATTTTGAATTCTCATTATCGTATGGTATGGCTCTAGCTGCAGAAAAAGTAACTTATAGTGGGATCAAACCACTACCAGATAAGGACTATGATGAAATAGCCAAAAATATACTGGAAACAAAAGTTGAGATTAAGTAAATTCTAGTAATTTTCTATTTTTTAAACAGTCTGTAAGAATTGATTCATAGTCAAGTTTCTCTTCTTCTATTAGAACGCTTTCTATTCTTGCATTTGTTATAGGGTGTTTTGGACCTAATATATCACAAATTTCAGGTAGTGTTGATATTTTATATGTTCCTATTTCTTTAGAAACATTGATGATTTTGTTTTTGTCAAAAGTAATCAAAGGTTTTAAAATCCTGAATTCTGCTGCTTCTTCAATAGCTGCTATGTTTGCTAAGGTTTGACTCGATACTTGCCCAAGGCTCTCTCCTGTGGCAATGAATTGAATATTTTCGATTTTTGCTATACTCCCAGCAAGTCTTAACATTAAACGCTTCATTAAGATAAAGAAATAGGGATGTTTTGCTGTATCGACTATCTTTTGAAGAGCATCAGCGATATCTATAACATACATTTTCTCCCATGCTAACATTTTTGATAATTCAACACATTTGTTTATGGATTCTTCTCCTGCAAAATCCGTACTGGACAAATGTAACGGAATGATAGAATAACCTTTCTTCTGAAGTAAATATCCAGCAACAGTACTATCGAACCCACCACTTAGGAGTAGAATCACGCCGGGATTTTTCATTACTCCACCTTTTATTCAAGTGTTATTAAGCTTTGTTTTTTAAAAAAATTCATTAACACTATAGTATAATTCAGTTATGATGAAGATTATTGAGTTTAAAATTGATATGTATGAAGAAGTTTACATCCTCTGGAAAAAAACTGAGCTAAGCTTATTATCCTCTGATACAAAAGAAGAAGTTGAAAGAATCGTTAAACTTCATCCAGAGCTGTTTTTAGTTGGGATAAAAGGGCAAAAAATCATAGCAGTCGTTATTGGTGCTTTTGATGGTCGAAGAGGATATGTTCATCACTTATCTGTTGACCCAGACTATCAAAAACAAGGTCTTGGTAGAATAATGATGGAAGAACTTCACTCAAGATTTAAGAAAATGAAAGTTCATAAAGTTCATCTTTTTGTGGAAGCAGATAATATGGGTGTTATTGAATTTTATAAAAATATTGGATGGCATATTCGTTCTGATTTAGTTATGATGAGTTATGTCCCAGATACTAAACTCTATACAGTAAAGAAATATAAAAAACAAGAAAAATGAGCAAATACTGATTTTTTGAAATTAGTTGATGTTAGATATCAGACAGGAGCTATCTCAATATTCAATAAATCTAACAAATCGCCCATTTCTTTAACTTCGTCGATAGTGATAATCCTTAATGCACTTCTAAATCTACTTGAATTAAATTCTGAGGCAATTTTATAAATCTCTCTTTTTCTCCAAATATCTAGTGATGGGTTATAGAACAGGATATTCATTTTATTCTTTATAAAATCGCATATAAAATATATATCTGCATATTCAAGTTTCTTTCCAATAAGCTCTTTCATAGTTCCATCAGGATTTACTGTGAAAATTCTTGGGATATTACCTTGTAACATATCAACCATTTTAGTTAAAACCTTCTTGATTGAAGCCGCGTTAATTTTATCTTCTTTGTTTAACCCTCTAGCTATCATCGCGAAATAGGGTTCTATCAAACCATAACTATCTAAAACTTCTCTTACTGCCGAACCTTCAAATATTAAATATGCAACGCACAGTCTATATCCAGCATTTTGGATTCTTTCATCTGTTGAACTCGTTATTTCTGTTTCAAAAGGTATAGCTATAGCTTTTAGATTCTCCATATCAGGTACAGGAATTGGACCTAACATTTTAGGATTTTTAGAACCATCTACACGACCTTTTGCATCTTGGTTCATCTCTACTAAAGTCATTCCACTCATTACCAATGTTAGAGCTTTAGCTTCATCTATACTTGAGTTGTTAAATAATATTTCTGGACCGTAATCCTTGAACATGCTGAAAATCATTTTTGGTTCTTTTGAAATATTTGGATTTATCATTTTCTATTTCTCCTCATAACTTTCACTATCAGTAATTGGTTGTTGATCCAATAATATTGCTATTTCTGGTATTCTACTTAATATTTCGAATTTCAATTGTTTTGGCATCTCTTTAGTTGGATCTCTTTTCTTTTCTTCAATAAAAGCTTCTAATATTTCTTCTGCAAGAGATTGGGCTTTAGATTCACTATCATTTCTCTCTACAAAGAGAACTACACTATAACCGGACAATTTTCTAATTATAAGTTTAAATGCACCTAGTTTTATTACATCCATAACAGAAGAAGATTCAAAGATTGTTGAAGCCATGATATTTAGTGCACTGATTAAACCACCTAATAATGTACTATCATGTTCTTCAATAGAAGTGTCAAATGTATAATCAAAAACAGGAACACCGCCTTCTTGTAGAACAATAACTCGTTTTGGAGAAACTTCTTCCCTTAAGGGAGTTCGACCAGTTATCCTTGAAATCATCCAGTCAAATGCTGTATAGAAGTTTTCTCCAGTTAAAACACTAACTGGATATATGGAAACAGAACGGTTTATATCCTCCATAATGACCTGAAACGCGGGATCTTGTAATAAATCAGTAAATGATACTGCGTCAGGCATGTCAATTTTATTGGCTAGAAACAAGATCGGCGTTGATTGAGGTATTTTATCTAACAGACTAAAAATATATTCGAAAGATGATTCGATATGACGTTGAGATTGTATATCCAAAACGAAAACTACACCATCTATTTCTCTTAAAATATCTTGAAAATAGGGACTCTCACGAGTTGTTTCTTCATCAGCTTCCAACACTGAAATAATAGATTTACCGTAAGCAACATTGAGATAACATGTTAATTGGGGAGGATCATCCTCATCTACAGATCCATAGATTAAACGATTAACAACAGTTGACTTCCCTGTTTTCTCTAATCCTAATATAGCTACTTGAGCGATTCTATCCTCTTTAGACTTAATCAACTTATCTCGGATAAATGAAAGATAACTGCTCAATTACTATAACCTCCTTCTACTTCTAGAGGAAACTTACTAAGAAACACTTTTTCCAAATCGTGATCTACTTTTAGGGGGTTTCTACTAAGATAATCCAAAATACGTATTTGTATTTGTTGAGCTCGTGTTACAGGATCTATTGGATCAATCATTACAGAGAGACAATAAGCTCCTCTTTTTACATGACTAACATGTTTTTTGTAGAGGCCTTCAAGTTTTACTGATTGAATGCTCTCTTTTGCTTCTATTGCAAAAAGTTTTGTCAGTTCTTTTAATTTTTTATAATCATTTGCGATTTTTGCTTGCTCGTTAGGATTGCCAAAAATTGCTTCTGAAACAATTTTTCCTTCAATATCAGATAAAACAGATGCTCCTATATTTACTTTCCATTGGGTAGCTCCACAAAGAACATTAACCATCCAATCCCAAGCTTCATAGACACCTTGTCCTGTGAG
>JAUVXQ010000005.1 GCA_030603505.1 Candidatus Heimdallarchaeota archaeon
TTCCAACTACTTCTCTACAGGGTCTAAGTTGCTGGACAAGATTCTTTAAACTTCTTATGAAGTTTATTCTATTAGTTGAATTCATAATAATTTTGTCGGCACTCAGACCCTAAAATTTTTCGTTATTTCGGAAGTACTATACAAAACTTATTGTAGATATATTAGTAAATTTTAACGTGATTAATATAACTATTATAAGCACTAATTACAGGTTTAAGTACGCAATAAACGAGATTTTATCAAAAATCAAAGAAATAAAAATTGATCACACTTTACCTAGTGACCCATTTCCAGAGAGGGTTGATGTTGTTATAAGCACTGAAATTGAAAAACACACAATAAATTTCGACAAAATATTCATTCCCAAGGCATATAATATCATGTATTTGTATTCTAATATCTATCTCTTAGCCAATAATAAAGATAGATTTAAGAATATTACAATTGGTATAGATCCCGGTAAAATTATTGGATTCGCAGTACTTTCTGATGATGGAACAATACTTAATGCCACTGATTTATATTCAGTCACTGATGTTGTAAAGGAAACAATATCCGCATATTTTAATATTGAGACCACTGATTTCATTATAAAAATTGGTAGGGGAGGAGAAAAAATAAGGGAAGAAATCATCACAAAATTAGAAAAAACTTTTCACGGGAAAATTTTAGTTAAAATTGTTAATGAAGATAACACTTCAATTGGAAGAAAAAAGTATATTTCCGCAAAATATGGCAAAAATGCTACATCTGCAATATTAATTGCAAAAAGGTAAACTTAATTAGATAAGAGTTACTAATATACAGCTATAAACTACGAATGAAAACCCAATCCTAAGAGTGTTACATTTTAGATGTTAAGAAAGCAATAACACAGAAGTAAAAACCCGAGCATCTAAAAGTATTTAAAAGCGCACATTTATTGCTTTGTGCTTGACGGCACACGCTTACAGCTAAAACAAAGATAGGAATTACGATAATTATGGAGAGCGCTGTGATGGATAATAAATCGATTAACGAAATGATTACTGAAGTCCAAGAAAAATTTAATATTATCGGAAGAGACAGTGAATTAAAGAAATGCCTTGCTGCAAAGTTAGCAAGCAGACACATTCTACTAGAAGGTGACGTAGGAGTAGGGAAAACAACACTTGCTCATGCTATTGCTTCATATTTCACACAGAATATTGAGCGAGTTGATGGAGATGAACGTTACAGTTCAGCAAAACTTGTTGGGCATTTTGATCCACCAATGGTAATTGAGAAGGGTTATAGTTGGGAGTCATTTACAACAGGACCACTCACAAAAGCTATGAAACAAGGAGCTATATTATTTCTAAACGAGTTAAACAGGATGCCTGAAGGCACCCAAAACGTTTTACTTTCTGCAATGGATGAGGGTCTCATTATGATCCCTAAACTTGGTGCTGTTAATGCTAAAGATGGTTTTTTCATTATCAGTGCTATGAACCCCGCAGAGCTAGTAGCAACCACCCCTTTGAGTGAAGCTCTAAGAGATAGGTTTGTTTGGGTAAGGCTTCCATATCAATCTCAGGAAGAAGAGGAAAATATTGTCCGTGTTCGAACAAACGTCAATGATGATAAAATTATCAAGCTTTCTGTTAAGATTATTCGTCAGACTCGTGATTGGCCCGAGCTACGTCGTGGCTCATCTATTCGTGGTGCGATTGATCTTGCTTCTATTGTTCGTTTTCTTGAAGTTAACGAAATTGAGTCATGGATAGACGGTTCAATTATGGCTTTAGCCACCAAAGTTGAATTAGAAGATGGTGTTGAGAGCGAAATCGAGGATGTCATTAAGGAAATCGTTTCAAAAATCTTCAAAGAAGAGGATTTTTTTTAGATAACGGGATGGGGGTACAATTTCCTGATGATGTTGATAAACCATATGTCTTCCGAGGACGCATGGACAAAAGTCGTCTATTAGAGGCTGAAATAGTTTCAGGAAAACGAAATCCTTCTGTATATGCTAGTTTATCTGAGGGAATGAGTTATTATGAAATAAAGAAGGCTACAGACTTAGCCATTGATGTTGACAACATGCCAGCTGTTCAAGGTCTTGCCCTTTCCAATAAATTTGCTGTTGCGGAAGCATTAAATTCCAAAAAAGGTTATAAGTTGATTTCAAGACGAGCATCAAGAGGAGATGATAGCGCTCCTGAATTGTTCTTTATGCTCCGCTCTGCTTTAGATGAAAGAACAAGACCCATATTTAGAAGATTAGCAAGACAAGTGATTTTATCAACTGCTTTTGGTATGACAGGTCAAGGAATTCGGGGGGAAGTTTTTGAACAAACAGAATATGAAATCGGCTTGGATGAATTTGATATTGACGAAACTCTTGAAAGATTTCTAGAAAACAGAAGTCGAATTCTACGCACAGAAGACATTGTAAGCTTGGAAAGAAAAGAAAGGATGAAGACAGCTGTCCTGATGTTTGATACTTCTGGATCATTATATGGTGAAAGATTTCACACAGCTTGTTTAACAGTAGCAGTTATGGCTTATAATTTATCCAAAGATAATTTTAGTGTAGTTTTATTCAATACTAAAGCTACTACAATCAAGACAATAAAAGAGAAAGTACGAACTGATGAGTTAATCAACCGTATTCTTGAAAGTGAAAGTGCCGGTTTCACAAATATTGCAGAAGGGTTAAAATTTGGAGGGCTTGAACTAGAGAAAGTTAAGAAGAAGGGTAAGTTTGGCGTATTGGTTACTGATGGAGCTTTCAATAGGGGCGGTGATCCTAGAATATATTTAAAATATTTCCCAAGACTCCATGTAATTGCTTTACCAAGCAAACAGGATTGGGGAAAAAGAGTTTGTAGAGATTTAGCAAGATTAGGAAGAGGAAAGTTTGCTGAGGTATCAAGTCATAGAAATCTTCCGAGAATTCTTATGCGGTTGCTGAGAGAAACGTAAGAAGGTGTAAAAAATATCACCAAAAAATAAAAAACGATCTCAGAAAAACATTCCTTATTTAGGACCAAACACGCTATTTTTTTGTTTTAACTGTTTATTACCCTTGATTCAAAGTAGGAAATGTCCTAGTTGTGGAAAGAATATCAAACAAATGTCTCTAACTCCACCCTACGATGCAAGACCTGCAGTATCACAAGATATTGATGAAATACGTGAATTGTTAATAGAGAACTTTGGCGAAGAAGCTGCTTTTATCAAAGTAGGTGATATTGTTATTCTTAATCATGTTGGCTCAGAAGATCAAATGGATGAAATAATATATTTTGGGACAAGGATTGGGGTCAGGAGATATGATTTATTATCAAAACAATGGAAGTTAAAACTTGATAAAAATGGTTTAAGTTTAATTGATGGTAAGTGCTCAAAACGATGGGTAACAGTTGTTGAAGGAGCTAAAGATAAAATATTTGAGGGAGCCAATCTCTTAATTCCAGGGGTAATAAACGCTGATCCTGACATCAAAAAAGGTGATTATATTGTCATTATGGATAGTGAAAGAGCAATTATCGCAGGAGGGATTGCGAAAATAGATGAATCTGAAAGAAACAGTGTAGAAAAAGGAGTCTATGCAAAAAATTACTCAATAATCAACAAAACATACTCTTCACCTAATAAGGAAATTTTATGGGAAGAAGTTATAAGATGGAATACAAAGCAGTTGGAGAATATCGAAAGAGAATCTATCTGGAATATTAGAACAATCAAAGAAGATTTGAAATTACCCGTTATTGTATCATTTAGTGGCGGAAAAGATAGTTTGGTCACATTAGCACTTGTTAATAAAGCATTAAACAATGAAAAATTCAAAATCCTTTTTGTTGATACTGGAATAGAATTTCCTGAAACAGTTCAATATGTAAACGAATGTATTGAATATTTTGGTTTAGAAGATCGTTTAATCATCGAGAAAGTTGATTCTAATCTGTTTTGGGATTCTTTTGAGAAATTTGGTCCACCTGCTAGAGATTTCAGATATTGTTGTAAATTTGCGAAATTGGGACCAATAAGGAAAGCTTTGGAAAGAGAACGATTTGGTGAACAATTCATTAGTTTTGTTGGACAAAGAAGATATGAATCATACCGACGAGCAAGTTCAGAAATATGGCAAAACCAATATATTCCTAACCAAATAAATATTTCACCCATCCAAAATTGGACAGCGTTTATGATTTGGCTATATATTTACTGGCAAAATCTCCCTTATAATCCACTGTACAATGAAGGTTATGAAAGAATAGGGTGCTGGACTTGTCCATCTTCGAATATGGCACAAATGAAGATATTGAAAAAAAATCACATTGAATTATATGAAAAGCTTCACAGCGCGCTTATTCGATGGCAATCTAATCGAGATTTACCGGAAGAATATTTAACTCTAGGTCTTTGGAGATTTAAACAAATACCTAAAAAAATCCTAAATATTGT
Organism: Candidatus Heimdallarchaeota archaeon; assembly: GCA_030603505.1. The sequence goes on from JAUVXQ010000005.1 coordinate 4,432, forward strand.
ATCCTTACCTGACGTTTCTGAAAAGGTTAGTCAAGCAACAGATTTGTCATCCTTACAAGTTGTGCAAAGTGAATGCAAGTCAGATCCAACAACGATTATTGGGGCGTTTTCAACAAGCATTTCTATTGACAGGGTAAGTAACACCCTGAACATTCTAGGAGATGTTAAGGTAAATAAGAAACTACAATATCTACAAGTTAAAGATAAGAACTCCATTACCCTACTTTTCTCTGATGGCTCATTTAAAATGACGTTAAAAAATAAACCACCAGTTTCTAAAAATTTTGTTAAAAAAACAATCTCAAACTTTGTACTTAGCATCCTGAGATCTCTTGAATGCAGTGAATGTGGATTATGTATTAGTGAATGTGAAAAGAGAGCAATTAAGATTGTGGATAAAATGCTCATAGTTGACCCAAATCTCTGCAATCACTGCGAGAATTGTTTCAGCGTATGTCCAATTGTGACTATTATTCACAGAGAGTTAACAGGTAAAATAAGTGAAATTTTAAAAAAAGAATTGTAATTTACCTATTTAAAAACTTAGTTTTAATGATTTTGAAAACAGAATATCCAACCCCAAAAACCAATACAGCTAGGGAAACATAAGCGAAAGCTATCATTTCAGCAAAAAAACCCTTAACCAGAAAATAGATTAAAAGACCAATAATAGGTATACCAATAGCTGCATTAAAAACTGCCATTTTACTTATTTTTTCTTGTTTTTCTTCATTTTCATCAAATTGGAAACCATAATTCACTTTAATCATTAATTATACCATTTTACAATATTTAACCACCACTATTTTGTTCTCTGAAAATAAAAAAACGGATAAAAGCGAAGAAAAAACAAAACTTGATTAAATTCCAATAGAAGTTATGTACCTCAGATTCTAGTTTTGTGTATATGTGTCACTTAGTTTCTGTTGTTTTGTTATATCTTTCATTATTATTAGATTAACAAATTCAAAAGTGATTTATGATGTACGACCCTAGTGAGCCTGGCGATGAAGATATTACTCCTCCTGTTTGGCAACCTTAGCTCTTGAGGAAGCGTTTTTCTTTTTCTTTTTCGAATCATTGACTAATACCAATCGTCTAAAAATTACAAATATTGTAAAATATGAGGTAAAAAAACTATAATTTTCTGTTTGTCACTTTTTTTCTGTTGTTCTTTAATCTTTTTTGCTCATAATTAGATTAACACAATTAAAAGTGATGAATTATGTACGACCCTAGCGAACCTGGTGATGAACATATAACTCCTCCAATTTGGAGCCCTTAAGAAAGTATAAACTTTCTTCTCTTTTCTTTTTTAAATTATTGACTAATTAACGTGTCTGAAAAAACAATAAATTTAGAAAATATATAATAAAAAAGCAAAAAACTGCAATCTAACTGTAATCTAAGACCGACGATTTTTAAAGACTATTTCACTAAGTATAATTGAGTTAGGTGATTTATTTGTCCTATGAAGACATGGTTAAAGAGCTTGAAATGGTTCAATCTATTGAAGAATTGAGATCTGTGCTTGTTAATTTACAGGTTTTTGCATCTAATAATCGATCAAGCAAAAAGGCTTCATCTTTAATTCAGGAAGCAATTAAAAAAAATAAGATTGTAAACGACAAGAAATCTCGAGTTATTTTGTACGATCTTCAGATCCGTCAACTATACCATCAAACAAATAATCTGTTAGAAATCAATAGTCTTCTCTCTTCAATGCGCTCTTTAACTGAAGAAATAAATTATCAAGAGGGATTAGCTCTATTTTATCAACTAACTTGGCATACAGAAAAGTTCCAAGATAACAAGAAAATAAGTGCTGAAGCTATCAATGAATCACTAAAAATACTAAACAATCTCTCTGAACAGGATGGTTATGTTTACAACTTTTGCAGATACTCTTATGCTGTTGAACGATGGTTGGAAAAGCGCGATCCTACAAGTGCCGATATTTTAGAAGAGTGTGCAGACTACTTCTTCCAAAATGGATTTCATAGAAGTTTGGTTCAAACCTTGGGAATATTGATAATAATTTATCAACGAACGCAAAAAAGGGAGAAAGTGCTAGAAATATCTAAAGGGTTATTAGGGAAAAAAAGCGTTTTTGAGCAACTACCTCGAGATGTTCAAGCATATACTCACTACGTAACGGGAGTAGGATATATGTTACAATTTTGTTTGGAAAACGCTGAAATATATTTTGAAAGAGCGCACAAAATTTTCAAAGAAAGCTATAAACAAACCATCTATATCAGTAACTATGTTTTGACTTTATCCTATCTTTCAATGTCACAAGCACTTCAAGGAAAAATGAATCAAGCCATTCAAGTAATCGATGAAACAGAAAATTTATTACAAGAAGAATTTATTCAAAAAAACTTGGATGAAGTAAATAAGCGCCAAATTACTCACACCTTCAATCTGATAAAATTCTATATTCAAACACGAAAGGAAGATTTCAACATTGAAGAATCTAATGATTTAATTAAAACCATTTATTCTGGTATTCAAATCAATTACAGCGATACTATCATGTTGAGCGAATTTCTCCTGAATGCTCAGTTATCCTATGAGCAACTATTAGAGTTACAAAAGAAGGATAATCCAAGTCTAAAAAGAGTAATACACATTACTTTGTTTATGATGGAAAAAGCAAGGACAGATGTAGATTTAAAACCATTTGAGCGTTTAAGAAACTGCATCGTTACCCTGTGGAAAAGAAGAGTTCCTAAGGATGATACTTTCATAGAACAATCTTTTGTTGATCTCTTGCTTGCTCGTCAATATTATGGTATGGGACGCTTCGATGAGATGAACAAACTCTTGAAAAATTACAGCGACAATTTAGACTCTATCGAAGTTTTAGAGCAAAAGTTGTTTATTAAAGGTATGATGTATTTTGCTGCGCATAGAAGTGGGGATTTCACCGCTGCACCCAAGTTCTATAAAACAATTGAAGAGTGCAAGAGTAACGATTTCACAAGCTTAGAAGCACATTTTCAAAGCATTAGTACAGCACGATAATGTATTTACAACTTGGTTTGTGAAAATTAGCGCTTATTCTTGTTTATATATCTCACCAAATAGTGAGTATAAAATTCTCCATGACATATTAGTCTATCAAAAAACTCTTATTATAAATAATAGCGAAGTTTTGAGAAGAGTCTATCATTCGAGGCAAACATGCTATAAGTCAAGACCCACACAAGGAAAACTTCGCTGATATAGCATTGTACGTTCAGTTTAATAAATCCTATTCTCAATCATATAGTTCTAAATTCAATGTATATGTGCATGACATTTAGAGTTAAATCAAAAGAAGCTTGAGCTAATGGGTAATCAATCACTTGAAAGAAATCACTTGATTGTGCTTTGATGGTTAAGAAATCTCCATATGTACCAAGATAAGTGGAATTAACTACTTGACTCTGTTTTCGTATTTGTATTTTTGTTTCAGTATTAATAACAGGGAAGTATTCTCCCTGACCATCAGCTGTCTTGGAAGTATTAAGATGAATTAAGATTAAATTAATTTCCAACTCATTATCACTCACATATTCAACATTCATAAAGACACTATAAGACAATTTGAGAACTTTCTTTCCTTCTAGAGTCTGATGCATGATATTAGTGACTTGAGCAGTTCTGTTGATAGAATTCACTAATATGTACGGATCCCCAAAATCGTAGATTGTACCGCTAACCTCTTTAAAATTACCATTGAGCACGTATACTAATTCACCCATTGTATAATTGGATTCATCAATTAAAAGCCCCTCAGATTCTATTATTAACATTATTGGGTTACCGTTAGTGTATACGTCCAGAACACCGTTTGAAATGCCATACCTGACTACTTCGGACGAGTTTTCTGGTTTGTTGACTAGTTGTTTAATTACTGCATCAATGTTAAGAAAATTGTTTGTTGCTGCAGTTAAGTTACTTTGAGTTTGAAAATTTTCTATAGCCGGGATTATTTGAGCTAAAGCTAATCCCAAACTAGAAACCATAACTGTAAATAATATTAGTGTAGAAATAACATTACTAACTCCTTTTCTAGATTTGAGTAGCTTTTTCATGTATGTATCTCTTATTTAACGCATTATATAAATTTGTTGACTGAATGCGTAGTGACCCCATATTCAACCAGAATCCGTGATTGAAAGTTTTACTCTACTACCTTTTACTTCTACCAATTTTTTATCAACTAACATGGGTACAATTCTATTCTTTAAAGTCACTTTAGGTATAGTTGTTTCATTTTTTAACACTGAAAATGTCAACTCATGATTTGGAGATGATGAAAGAGCTACTAAAACATCAATATTCTCTTTTTGACTAGGGATCCATTGTGATACAACTTTGATTGTAAAAATATACCCTTCTTGTTTCTGAATTAACTCACTTAATTGCATCTCTTGTTTACTGTATTTTTCTTTTAGTGGAATTAAATCATCTATTCTAGACTGAAGATTATCTCTTTCAGAAATTGAATCATCTAGCTGAGTCTCAAATTTTTTGTATTTCTTATTCAAAGTTACAATTTTTTTAATCTGTGACTTCAAATCGTTACGTTCAGATACCAAAACTTCTAATTGTTCTGTAAGCTTTTCCATTTCATCATCGATCGAAGTTTTATCTTGACCTCTTTCTAGTTCCCTGATGCGTTGTTTCAAATCATATATCAAATCTTTGAAACGCATAGTTTCTGAGTCAACAATGATATCAATCCTCTTAAGTAAATCACGTACTTCATCTATCATTTTCTTAACGAAAAAGGTTTATCAATGCAAAAGTATTATAGTTTTCGTATTTGTAAATAGTATTATTTATGTATTATATAGATATTATTAATTTTTTCTATTACTACTAATTTCTACACTTATAAGGCTTATAATGACAATACTGATTGAACAATAAATGTTTAAACATTTTGCTAAATCAGCTGTAATTATTGAGTAGATATTTAATAAAAATACTCTTAAGTGCACAACTAAATTTAGGGTTGGTAATTTAAATGGAATCTTTAATTGTTTTCAAAGATGTTACAAAGAAGTTCCAACTTTTTTGGGAAGAGATAACCATACTTGATAAAACCATTTTGAATATTAATAGAGATGAGCTTGTTTTGTTATATGGACCATCTGGTAGTGGTAAAACAACAGTGCTCAATTTGTTAGTGGGATTATTATCTCCTGATGAAGGTGAAATTCAAGTAGCAGGATTATTTCTAGATATCATTCCTGAAAGAGAAAAAGCTGATTTCCGAGCTAGATATTTCGGTATTGTTTTTCAAGAAGCCAACTTAGTTTCTACATTAACAGTCAAAGAAAACATTATTCTTTTTCAAGAGCTTTGTGGTCTAGAAATTGATGACGACGAAAAAACGATAGATGGTCTTTTAGAAAAACTAGGAATAGACCACAGAGCAGACAGCTTTCCTTCGCAACTAAGTGGAGGGGAAAAGAAGAGAGTCGCCATAGCTAGAGCTTTAACAAATGATCCATTTATTCTCATTTTAGATGAACCAACAGGTAATCTAGATAGAGAAACGGCAAACCAAATTTGTGCTTTAATAGAAGAGTTATTTCAAACAACAGATATGTCAGTGATTGTGGCTTCACACGATCCCAAGATGAAAGACATTGCTTCAACAATTTATCGTGTTGAGGGCGGAAATATTGAACTAGAAACAGAATTCTCTGAAAGAAAGAAGAAGAAGACGGTGAAATATCGACCTCTTGAATCACTTGAGAGATTAAAGGAAGAATTGGACGCCTTAGAGATAGGGAACGATAAAAATACAGAAGAAAAATCTGAGATTGACAAATTTATAGAATCTGAAATTGACGAATTTATCCTCTTAGAAAGTAATATTGAGGATGATAATATGGAAAACGAAGATTCTGAATGAAGTTTTAAATAACAACAGGTGTAAAATGATGATAGGGCAACTTAAATTTGCGTGGATAGACTTCAGGAGAACGTTTATTTCATCAATATTCGCATATTTAAGCCAAATAATCACTTACTCTTCAATTACTATAAGTATAGGGCTATTTTCAATTAGTAAAAACCTAATGTACATGAAAATTAACAATACGTTCTACACTTCATACAGATCTTTAATTGTTCTATTTCTGGTTACGTCGTTAATCATTGGTGCAGTCACAATTTGGAAATCTATAGATTTGAAATTTAAGAACCAGAAAGACGATATAATAATAATGAAAAATGTGGGAGGAAAAAGTAGATGGATATACAGTTATTTTGTGTTTAGTCAGATACTAACTGCTTCAATCTTACTAATAGTGGGGATCATAGTAGGGATGTTTACCTTGATTGTGGCATTAAATGTCTTAGGAATAGGTTCTTTATTGATTCACATTAAATTCATTCCAGTGTTTTTATCTAATGTCTGTTTGCTTATTGTTTTGTATTTAAAAGCCCATTCCATGATAATCAAATTCATAGGTGATAAGAACTTTGAAATTTCATCAAACAAACTTAGTAATTATAAAAGCATATTTGAGTTTAATAACCTAATCAAGAAAATTGGAGCTCCATCCAAACTTGGTGTAAAAAACTTCTTAAGATCAAATGCTATTCTGATTAATTTCATCTTTATCTTTTTCTTAGTTTTTTCATCAACACTCTTTATAATTGGTCCCCTTACAATAGATGAAGCGCATAATCAATTTTCAAGGATAAGATATGAGGATAGCTCATACATAGTAGGGGATTCTGAGATAAATAGTTTTTACAAAAACAATTTGGAAGCAAATTTATATACAAATGATACCATTTCAGGAGAATTGGAAGATGAACAATTCTTTTCGAACATAACTTTAGACGGTAATTACTTAAGTGAAATTGATAGTTTAGGTATTGATTATTACACGCTTTTTATTTCAAAACAGATAGTTAAAGAGATTCCGTACACAGACGTAGATCTTGGGAGTTATACTATCATTGGAGAAGATCGCGCATTCTATGCAATAATTATTGGATACAACGAGGAATTTCTATCAGAAGAACTCTTTATGAGAGGAGCGATTCCTGAATCGAATGAAAGAGCTGTTGTGATAGGTGATTCTCTCGAAGCAATGATTTTTGAAAATAGCTCTCTTGAAAAGATACAACTTATTGGAGGTTCAGTCAAATACGAAATAAAAGGGGTTATCGTTGATTCGTTTGCTTCAAGTTTTACAGTGTACGTTCCCATTAGTAAGCTAATACAAGAATCGATAACAAATGGACCTAACCTGGTAATATTCAACGATTTAAATGAAATAGAGCGCGAACAAGTTCAAGAGATATCAATTAATTATGGTTATCAACTAGAAGACGTAAGAAATTCAGCAGAAATCTATCATAATAGCTTAAAAGAAACAGTGTTTGTCACTGTGACGATAGGAGCAAGCCTGTTTATTATATTTTCAATACAATCATCAATTTTTGCTTTACTATACGTTCTAACTTATAGAAAAGATTCAGAGTTATTATTTAAATTGGGAATCAAAAAGAGGAAGATAAAGAAATCAAATAACATAGCAATATTATTACATCTTATTCCAGGGGCGCTGCTAGGAGCATATTTTGGAACAGTTTTGACGTTATTCTTTCTAATACCAAAGCAACACATGATGTGGTTGATGGTGTTAATTGTACCCATCGTTATTTGGTTTATCATAACAACAATAACGGGATCACAAATAGCTAATAATCGAATAATAAAAAAAATCAAGAAACAAATATCAAAGACCAGTAATTGAAATTTAATCCTTTAAACAATGAATAACTTTAAGATTATTACGCTTCAAATTTAGATGAAAATGGTAACTAGAGTAAAATACTGTGCTAAATGTGGTCGTCCAATAGCGAGTGCGGGGTATTGCCAAGATTGTGCAGCTGAAATGAGTGTCGGTATAAAAAATAGGTGCACATTTTGTGGAAAGAGTAATCTCTTATCACCTCTAGCTTATAATTCTAAGACAGGAAAAGTTTATTGTAAAGATTGTTTAAATGTGTTCGTTAGAGGACTAAGAGAAAATGCTATACCAGAAGAACAAATAAAAAAGATAATAGACAAAGATTTTACACCTGTAAAGTAATAATGAAAAGGGGACACTAGAAAAAACAAAGGAAAAATCATTAGTTTTACTAATTATATGAAATTTTATTAATCACTGATTTTTACATTTAATGAATATTCGAGCAGTGGGGCATTTATTGAGTTATTAAAGTAATAAAAATCTTGTATAAAAATTGTAAACTATAATTTCTTGTATGTCACTTAGTTTCTGTTTGGATAATATATCTTTGCCTTATTATTAGATTAACAAACTCAAAAATGATGAATTATGTTTGATCCTAGCGAACCAGGCGATGAAGAGATTATGCCTCCAATTTGGCTTCCTTAGCCCTTAAGGACGCATTTTTCTTTTTTCTTTTTTTTTGTAAAATCATTGACTAATAACAATAGTCTAAAAAGTGACAAATACTTGAAAATATATGACAAAAAAACAAAAAACTGCAATCTAACTGCAATCTAAGAGTAACGGTTTTTAAAGACTATTTCACTAAGTACAATTGAGTTAGGTGACTTATTTGTCCTATAAAGACATGGTTAAAGAACTTGAAATGGTTAAATCTATTGAAGAATTGAGAATTGTTTTTGTTGATCTGCGAATTTTTGCGTCTAACAACCGATCAAGTGAGGAGTCTATAAAATTAATTCAGAGCGCAATCGAGAAGAGTACTTTTCTGAACGATAAAAAAACACTTGTTGAGCTATATGGTCTTAAGATTTTACAATTTTATTATCTCAGTGAGAAGCAAAAAGATGTATTAGAAACTATAGAAAAAATGCACAATTTAGCAGAGGAGATCAACTATACTGATGGTTTAGCACTTTGTTTTACATATAAGTGGTTTATTGAAAAGTTTCAAGGAGATAAAATAAGTGCTAAAAAAGCTATGGATAAGTCCCTTGAAATTTTGAGCCAATTAACAGATTGCGATAGATATATACATCATTTTATACTTTATTCCTATGCAGTCGAAAAATGGTTAGAAGAACGTGACCCTAAAAGTGCCGATATTCTAGAAGAGTGTGCAGAATATTTCTTCCAAAATGGGTTTTACAGAAGTTTAGTTCAAGCCTTAGGAATATTATTAATAATTTATCAACGAATACAAAACAGGGAGAAAGTGCTAGAAACGTCTAAAGGGTTATTAGGAAATCTACGCGTTTTTGAGCAACTACCTCGAGATGTTCAAGCATATACCCACTACTTAGCAGGATTAGGATATATGTTACAATACAGTTTAGCAAATGCTGAAATACACTTTGAGAAATCGCGAGAGATACTGAAAGAATCATATAAGAGTAGCATATATTTTGGTTATTACCTTACAACTCTTTCCTATCTTTCAGCAATTTATGCTCTTCAAGGAAAACTAGATCAAGCTACCCAATCAGTTGAAGAAACAGGAAAATTGCTACAGGACGAGTTCATTCAAGGAAACTTAGACAAAGTTAGTAAACGTCAAATTACTCATACTTTTAATCTGACAAAATTCTATGTCCAGACAAGAAAAAAGGATTTTAACATTGAAGAATCTAGCGATTTAATTGAAAACATTTATTCGGGGATTCAAATCAATTACAGCGATGCGATAATGTTGAGCGAATTTCTCCAGAATGCTCAGTTGTCCTATGAACAACTACTAGAGTTACAAAAGAAGGATGATCCAAGTCTAAAAAGAGTAAAGCACATTACTTCGTTTATGATAGAAAAAACAAGGACAGATGTAGAGCTTACAGCTGTAGAACTTTTAAGAAACTGCATCGTTACCCTGTGGAAAAGGAGACCACAAAAGGATGAAACGTTTATAGAACTCTCTTTTATTGATCTCCTGCTTGCTCAACAGTATTATGATATGGGTCGCTTTGATGAGATGAACAAACTTTTGAGGAATTACAGTGATAAGTTGGATTCGATCGAAGTTTTAGAGCAAAGGTTGTTTATTAAAGGAATGATGTATTTTGCTGCGCATAGAAGTGGAGATATTTTTGCACCATCCAAGTTCTATAAAACTATCCAAGAATGCAAGAGCAACGATTTTACACGCTTAGAAGAGTTGTTAACCTCGTATATTTGATTACCAAAATGAATAAAAGGTAGATTTAACGTAAACTTTGAGAGAACCTGTTAAAAAATTATTCGTGAAATTCAGGCTATATAAAACGATTTAACAGCTATGTATCTATTATTGGAATATAGCTTGTATTTCTTAGAGTCACACCCCTAGCTTTCACTTGGAAACGATAATATGTACACATGGGTTTTTATGTAATTATATGTTAAATGTACACAGTCCCCAGCTATTATAAACGTTTAATTATTTAAATGTTTCTCTATATATTATTATGTTTACCTATTTATATAGTGAATTCTTCTAGTCGAAACTAAGGGGTCACTGAGTAAACTGGTAAATTTATTTAGAATTTATCATTTTTCAGATTCAGTTTAAATATTCTATTGTTGTAAACGTTAACAGTAGCTTGTTTGTATTACTCACGATGTAGCTAATACGTAATATCTACCTTTATAAATAATCTATATAACATTATATTACCAAATAAGGTGAGTGTACTTGGGTAAAGAGATCACCATTAAACTTCCTGATGGAACCATTATTCAGATTCCTTCAGGTGATACTGAGAGCCTTAAGACTGCACTTTCTTTAGTTACTGGTAAGGGGGGAGAACCAGGTATTGAATCTGTTTCTCCACTACCTAAGAAAATAGGTTTCATTAATGATTTGATTTCTGCTTCCAAGATTGAGCGTATTGCTAGCATTATTCGTAATCACTATCCTGAAGGTGATTGGTTTACCTCTAACGAGATTTGTGATCTTTATGAATATGTTTTCAAAGAAGGTGTTAAAATGAGTACAGTTAGCACATATCTTGCACGTTTACATGAAGAACAACAATTATTACATCGTAAGGGTAACGTCTCTCAAAGGCTCTATTCTATTAAGAAGAAATTAATTGAATCCTATGAAGAATTAGAGGTTCTTGAAATTCCTCCTGAACTTTTAAGATGATAATCTGCTCAGGTCGCGCTACTTTTTTGTGATTATCTTACCACGTAATTATTTTTCTGTGTGGTAAGATTTTTTATTGCTTCCTTCTTGCTCTAATGTTAAAAAACTCTCTCCCTTTGAATTCCTTTTTTATATTCTTGTAAAACCCTCTACTGTTTTGTTGTCTAGCCTCTTAACTAGCTCTATTATTAATTTGATTGCATTTTCCGTATCCTTTAGGTCCATTATCCCATTGTGCGCATGAATATGTCTTGTTGGTATTCCTATTACTATACTTGGGCATCCCATTTCTGTTATGTGTATAATTCCTGCATCCGTTCCCCCTCCTGGTACTAGAGATAATTGATGAGGTATATCTAGTTCTTCAGCTGTTCTAATCACAAAGTCTCTTAATCTTGGATTAGGTATCATTGACCCATCATATGTCAATATACTTGGTCCTTTACCCATTTTAGCAGGTGCTTTTGTTTCGTCTATTCCAGGAACATCTCCTGCTATATCTACTTCTAGCACAATTCCTATATCCGGTTTGATCATCTGTGCTGTTGTTCTTGCTCCTCTTAATCCCACTTCTTCTTGTACTGTCGCAGCTCCATAAACAATATTGGGATGATTTATTCCCTCTTTTTTCAACATTTTCACTATTTCTGTTGTTATTAGGGCGCCTATTCTATCATCAAAAGCTTTTCCTACTGCTAGTTTTACTGTTTCTTCAATATCTCCTTCGTTATTCTCATCTTTCTTTGAAATTCTTGGTCTTTCCCATATTTCGAATTTTGAATCGGGAATTATTGGATCTCCTATCCTTAAATTTAGCTTTTTAGCTTCCTTTTCATTTGTGCATCCTATGTCAATGAACATGCTACTTTTTTTTACAACCTTATTCCTTTCTTCAGCTTCTATCACATGCGGTGGTTTAGCTGCAATTATTCCGGGAATAAGATTTCCTTCAATTGTTTTAATTATCACTCTCTGTGAAAGCAGTGTCTGATCCCACCAACCTCCTAATTGGTGAAATTTAATGTAACCATCTTTGGTTATTGCAGAAACTTGGAAACCAACTTCATCAACATGACCAGCAATCATTATTTTAGGCCCCATATCGTCTCCTTTGGCTGTGAAAATAAGCGATCCTGTACGATCTTGTAATATCTCATCTGCAAACTCCTCAACATATTTTTTGAGAATCCTTTGAACATCTAATTCAAAACCTGAAGGTCCAAAAGCGTTTGATAATTCCTCTAAAAGCTTTACATCTATTTTTACCATAATAACACCATACATTTACAAATTTTGTTAGTTTAGTTCTTGTTTAATTATGAGATTTTTAACTTTTCTTTGAATTAAATAATTTACAAATAAAGAATTAACTCCTCATACATTATCTTCTCAAAATAACAACTTAACAAGTAAATTTGATATATTTTTCTATCTGTATGCGTTCAGATTGTTGATACTTAATATGATAAAGAAGTACAAGAAAGTGAAATTTTGTAATACCGAACAATTACACGTTTCACACATGTCACGAATTCACAATGTTTCACATAAGCTGAATTCATTCACATTTTTCTATTTTGTCATAATATCGTGATAAACACCCATATCCGTTGATTTTGTGCACACATCGATTGCAGTCATTCACAAACTGGTATAAAAAACTGAAATTATCGACAATAATCTTAACTTAAGAATACAATTAATAATATCAAAATTTTTTAACACAAAATGTGTGTGAACAGATCGTATCTTTTTTTTATAACCCCTTCATTTCCACTGGAAACTTGCATAATTTTAATTGTGAATGTGTGAACCTATTGTTTTTGTAATATATTTTCTAAACTTATTACATTTCAGATACATTGTTAGTCAATGATATAAAAAAGAAAAAAAAAGAAGGGAGCGTTCTTACGGTCTCCAAATTGGAGGAGTTATACCTTATTAATATTATAATATATTTTCAACAACTTTTTCTAGTTAAGTTTTTTAATTGATTGAAGTAATTTCTTATGTTTATTCTCTAATTCTCTGATTCTTACCCCTATTTCTATCCTACCCCTAATTGTTTCAGGAACTTTTTTTCCAAGATATTTTACATAATTATATTCAGGCTCCTCTCTCAGATAATAATATGGCCCATGTTGATATTTTATACTCTTTGCGCATTTACAGTTTTCTTTCCCACATCGCGTATACTTTTTTGTTATAAAACCGAAAATAGGATCTTTCCATGTTAACTCTTGGATCTCACTCTCTATTGATTTGATTATTTCTATGATTTCTTGTTTTAAGATGTTTATCCTTTCCATTCCTATAATCATCCTACTATTTATACCGATATCTGATATAAACTATAGATATTCCGTAGATATTCTGTGGATTATATCGATTTATTTATTCGACAATAATCCCCTAGTCGCTAGTAAGCAGATGTGATATTATGAGTCAAAATAAGCAATTACTTACGCGAAAGATGAAAAGTAAGACAGATATTCAAGGTGTTGTCGTTAGTAGCCGTAGAGTTTACGTCTACTCTGATGAAAAAGATAAAGCAATAAGGTTGGAAAATCTTTTACTTAATCTTATCGCTGAAAATGGTCCATTAACCCGTGGAGAACTAGTTTCTCTCACTCAGATACCACGTTCAACTCTTTACGATAATTTAGCTAAACTGATCTTGGAAGGTCGTATAAAAAAGGAATCTATCCCTCGTAGCACTAGAGGACGACCAAAAGTTGTATTCAAGCTTTGTTGATATTAATCAAGTGATGTCAAAATAAATTCGTAGAATATTTATTCATCTGAATCATCACTAATAGATAAAGTTAAACTTGCATTGAAAATATCCTTTTAGAGTTAAAGATGTGATGAAAGAAAATGGAAAAAAAACCTGGGTCTCATGTTGATGATATTTTTGATAAATATCTAGATGATGAAACTCGAATCTTTGCTAAACGTGAAGTTTTAAGCCCCCATCATGTTCCTGACATTTTGCCTCATCGAGATGACAAATTTGAGGAAATGGCCAAAATTTTAGGACCTGCACTTCGAGGTGGTGTTCCTTCAAATATATTTATCTACGGTACAACAGGAACAGGTAAAACTGCTGTTAGTAAATATGTTCTATCCATCTTGAAAAAGAAAGCTGAATCAAGGGGTCTTCCATTCAAATATAGTTATATGAATTGTCAACATGTTGACACCAAGTATAGGTTATTTGCTCAATTATGTGAAGACATAGGTATTGACGTCCCTTTTACTGGTTTGCACTTTGATATTATTTATCAGAAATTTAAAAAAGCTTTAGATTCGATGGAAACACTCCATATAGCTGTTCTTGATGAAATTGACATGTTATATCGTAAGAACACAGAATCACTATATATTCTTACTCGCATGAATAGTGACTTGAAGAAGTCAAAAATTAGTATAATCGGTATAACAAACGATGTTAATTTTAAGGAAACTTTAGATCCGCGTATTCGTAGTAGTTTAAGTGAAGAAGAAATCGTTTTTTCGCCTTATACTGCTGAACAGCTAAAGGACATACTTTCTCAAAGGACTGATGAAGCTTTCCAATCTGATATTCTTGAATATGGTGTGATTAATTTATGTTCCGCAATAGGTGCTCAACAACATGGTGATGCACGAAGATCTTTAGATTTATTACGTGTGGCTGCTGAGCTCGCTGACAGGAATAATGATCCTAAAGTTACAGAGGTACATGTCCGTAAAGCTCAACAAGTAATAGAAAGGAACACTGTTGTTGAAGTACTGAGTACCTTACCTATACAAACTAAAGCTGTTCTACAAGCAATTTTCATTGGAGAAGGAAACCCAAATGAAGTAACAACTGGAGATGTCTATGAAATCTATTCTAATCTCTGTAAAATTGTTAGACTAGATCAGTTGACAGCGCGACGTGTTGGTGATTTAATAAATGAACTTGATATGTTGGGTATTGTTACAGCTCAAGTTATAAGTAAAGGAAGATATGGTCGCTCAAAACGTATTCACCTAACAGTATCTCTTGGTCAAGTCAAAGAAGTTTTGGAAAATGATTTTAGACTTTCGAAGGTTTTTGATCATGAACTGTGAATTTCGTTCAATTATCAAGACACTTTTTTTTCCTACTCTAATATCTAAGAAAACTTTTTCTTTATCTTTTCTTAACTAATTTTAATGAATGAAATCTTTCTGCGATGCAAATATATTATATCTGGTGAGAAGTGTAACAAGATTATAAAAGATGGTTCTATATTGATTGAGGATAACAAAATCATTGCCGTTGGTAAATATGAAAAAGTAAAAACTCTTCTTTCTGGACATGATCAAATTAACAGATTACAGCATGTAGCAATCCCCTCACTGGTAAATTCACATACCCACCTTCCTGAAACATTGTTAAGAGGTATTTGTGATAATCAAAAATTGAAAAACTGGCTTTATGATTTCATCTGGCCTTTTGAAGCAAAACTATCAAAAACTGACGCCTATTTTGGCGCTTTACTTGGTTGCCTTGAACTTATTGAATCTGGTATAAGTGGTTTCATTGATCAATATTTCTATGCTTCTAGTATTGAGAATGCTGTGGAAGAGGCCGGAATTCGTGCGCTTATCTGTCCTTCAGTTTTTGATAATACTCCTGAATCAGGAGATTTAGATAAGACCTGGAAATCTGTTCAGAAGTTTCTTTTGAGCAAGAGAAATTCTAAAAACGGTCTGGTAAAATATGGTATTGGACCACATGCACCTTATACTGTTCCTAAAGAGTATCTCCTGGATATTATTGATTTCGCTTCCAGACACTCTTTACCCGTTCATATTCACCTTTCAGAAACCCTGCATGAGGTAAAGGAATCATTAATAAAATATGATCTCTCCCCAATCGAATATATCCATAAAATTGGTCTAACTGATTTGAAAATTTTAGGAGCACATTGTGTCCATACGAATGAAAAAGATTGTAAAATAATGCAGACTACCGATTTTACTGTTTTACATAATCCTCAGTCAAACCTTAAAATGGCTAGCGGAATAGCACCAATTCACAAATATGCAAAAACGGGGATTAAAATTGCTCTTGGAACGGATGGAAGTGCTTCAAATAATGATCTTGGTATACTCGAAGAAATGAATATTGCAGCTGTTCTCCAGAAATATTTAGCTAATGATCCTACAGTAATGAATAATGCCTATGCACTATCACTTGGTACTATTAGTGGTATGAGAACATTGGGAGTTGACACAGTTGGGTTATCAGAAGGCTCTCCAGCTGATATTACTATACTTTCACTTGAAAATAGCCATTCTTGGCCTCAAAATAACCCTTTATCTAATATTATCTATTCATCATCTAGCACTGACACTAGTGATTTGATAGTCAATGGCAAGTTTGTCTACTTCAATAAGAAACATCAAACACTTGATAAACACAAAATTCTTGATAAATGTTCTTCTATTTCACAAAGCATTCTTTCAGAAATGGGAAAGTAAAAATACTTGCAAGAGGGGAGTATAATGGCAATGAAGAATCTAGCCCTTTACTGAATTTAATGTTGAAGATCTTGAGTTCTGAGCCATTTCTAATTATAAAAAGCTGTTATTTTTTTCTTTCATATCCTTTGAGTTGGAACTGCCAAAACGCATACCCTTCCGAAGCAGAACGAAGTTCTGTTGCAATTCTCAGGGAAGATTCCACACTTACTTTACCTTCTATTATTGTTCTTGTTGCCAAATGTTGAGTATTTTTTATTTCACAATCAAATTTTTGCGTTATTTTGAGTACTTGTCCTAAATAGTGCATGGGAGTTGTCATAGTAAAACTATATATTGGCTCATAAACACCGATATCCGCTTTTTGAATTGCTTCGTAAATTGCCGTTCTCACTAACGGAACAAGAATTTCGTATCTTAAAGCGTTTTTTTCTAATTCTTTGATTTCACTGATAATCACTGTTATATTGCGTATTGGTTTATTATTTACTGGTCCTTTTAATATGGCATTCTTGAACCCTATGATTAATATTTCCTCAATACCTTGGTTTATTTCTTCAATTTCAACAATTAAAATATTATTTCTCGAATCTTTGTAAATTATTTCTGATTCTGACTCTGATTCTGTTGGCTTACACGTCACTGAAATTTCCACAAGTTCCAATGCGTCAATTTTTGTGATACTTTCTTCTTTTTCTATTTGTTCAACAAGCGAAACTTCGGGCTCAGATACCTCAACTTTTATTCCTAGTTCTTCTATTTCTCCTATAATTATTTCAAGTTGTAGCTCCCCAATGCCATAAATCTTTATCTCACCTGTATTTTGATCATAACTGTAACTAAAATTTGGTTTGATTAAAGTTAAGATTTCTAGATTTTTCTGTAATTTTGGTATATCAACAATTTTTCGTGGTTCAACTCTTCTTGAGATCACAGGCTCTTGAATGTAAGATATTGGTAAAAACAATAACTTTGGACTGTTCCCTTTCGTTTCTATAAAAGTATCGCCAATGATTCCATCTTTTATTCCAATGATTGCAGCTATATTTCCAGCTGTTACTGAATCTATCGTTACTAGAGATTGACCTTTGTATATACATACTTGATGAACCTTGCCAATCTCTCCCGTTCTTACATTTTTTACCAGTGTTCCTGATTTAACTTTTCCTGAAAAAACTCTCATTATCGAAATTATTCCTCTATTGTCATCATACATCAATTTACCTATACAAAGAACTGTTTTTTCATTATCATCACACTTACTTAGATAATTTTCAGCATCTTTATCCAATTCTTTTGTAATTAATCTCATACGATTAACCTGAGAATCAACAGGGTTTGCAATATTTCTTATTACACTCGGCAGAACAGCTTCAATGAGAGGGTAGTTCTCTCTTATTTCTTCTATTTGTTTTTCTGAGTAAAAATCAATAATCTCTTCAAATTTTGGCTCGCTCTCTGAATATTTTGAAATACCCCATCCATGAAGAGCAGACCCTATAATAACTGTTCCAACATCAACCCTTACTTTCCATTCTTTTCTGAATTGACTTGGTGCATACTGATTAATTAGTTCATTAGTCATTTGTATGATGTTACTAATGCGAATTTTGATATCTTTTTTTGTTAATTTTAGTTCATTAATCAATCTGTCTATTTTGTTAATAAACAATAAAGGTTTTAATCCTTCTTTCATTGCTTGTCTAATTACTGTCTCTGTTTGGGCCATAACCTGTTCCACGGCATCTATTACGATAATTACTCCATCAACTAAACGTAAAGCTTGGGATACCATGCCAGAAAAATCTACATGACCTGGTGTATCCACTAAATTAACTAGAAATGACTCCCCATTGAGTTTATAGATGAAGGATATATTAGCAGTTTTAATTGTTATACCTCGCTTTTGTTCTTCATCTAAGTAGTCTAGAACTCTTGCGCTTCCTGCCATTATTCGGGAAATTAACCCCCCTGCTTGGAGTAGGTGATCGGATAGGGTTGTTTTTCCGTGGTCTACATGACTTATGATACTGATATTTCTAATATTTTGCTTATTAGTCATTGCTAGAAATATTTCTCTGATATAATGACTCATTATTATGTTTGGGTATGTTTGTTAGTTTAAAGGTTTATCTACGGTATATTTCTCATTAATTAAATAAAAATACATCTTTGCCAATCCGTTAATGTTTTAAATTTAAAAAATGATACTATATTCAAAGTTATTTAGACGGATAGTGAAAATATAACAAAGCTATAAATTTCAATAACTTAGTTAATCAATCACTTGAGGTTAAAACCATGTATGAAGCAAAGATTCCAGGAACTAGGTATGTGTGTGCTTTGACAAATGTAAAGGGTCAATGGATGATTCAAATTAAACTTGATGATGTTGTTGAGGGGGAAGCAGTGGTCAAGGAGGTTAGTGAAAGGGGAATGAGAGATAACATAAAATCTGTCCTTTCAGAGGTAAATATGTATCTTAATGATTTTATGGTAGATCAAATAACAAAAGATATAACCACACAAGCTCAAATTCTGTTTCGAGATGTCTCCGCTACTGAAATACAAACTACTCAAACCAATGTTTCAGCCATAGATAATTCAATGAAGGATGTACTTGAACGCATTAAAATGCTCGAAGAAAGAATAAAGCGAATTGAATTTATCCTTGAACATCGTGAATAATGAAATTACCCTTTCTCCTTCTCACTATTTTTTACTCTTCTAAATAATCTAGTAACGAAATATTCTTAAAACACTCCAGAATTCTACTATCAAAAGGTGATTTATTGAGTCAACGAGCTAGGATCCGGTTAATTGGTAACGATCCTCAATCTTTACAAAAAATCTGCAACCAAATCCAAAAGATAGCTGAAAGAACAGGTCTACGAATTAGAGGACCTATTCCACTCCCCTCAAAGCGTATGGTTTTACCTGTTAGAAAATCACCCTGTGGCAACGGCACAGCAACTTATGATCATTTAGAGATGAAACTTCATAAGAGAATTATAGATATGGATGCGGAAGAGAAAAGCATGCGATTATTAATGCGTATTCACGTTCCTGAAGATGTCCATATTGAAATTGCCATTGAGAGAAAATAATTTATTCTCTTTTTATAACAATTCTCCCTGTTTATTTTTCAATGAAATAATACGTGATTATATTTACAATTAAACATACTATTTCATTTTAATTGGAGGATAAACATACTTTAAAAATATAATAAAATCATCCAGTTCATTGAACATTTCATTCTTCTCAAGCTTTTTCTTAATGAAAAGAAATAAACCTTCAAAATATTGATCTATTTGCTCACTGGAAATTAACACTTGAGCAGGGTAATTTTTGTTGGCGAATACTTTTTCATGTAAAACCTCTTTGAGGAAGACCAATGATGATTTTAGAATCTCACTTCCAAAATTGAACAACAATTGCTTGAATGTTTCATAATGTTGATTTACAAGGTTTGATTTCTTTCGAAATAAATATAAGAAAGTTGAAATCTCTTTTAGATTTCCATCGCGAATTGTAAGAAATTTGTACCAAAAGTGCTCTTTATGTAGAACCTCTATGGAATCGATTGATTGTATTTTATTAACACTATTCACATTTTTTACTCTAATTATGCTTTCTGGGTACAATTCTTGTAGATTTAATGCATCATTTGGACTAAATATACTAACAGATTCATTTAACTCAACCATTGAATCGATGAGTATTGTTATTTCATTTACATCACTTTGTATTTCTCTCAATATCCCTGTTATTATCTTTCCTCCTTCCACGAATTCTTCCTGATAATAATAGCGATTAAGGTTTATATCAAACTCTACTTCTCCAAATTTCCCCTCTGTTATTACAGCTTCTCCTTGCTCCCCCTTAATACAAAAACCATTTCTGACTATTAAGTCCATACCTATTTCCATTTGCTTCTTTAATTCAGGATCCTTCAACTTATATTTGTACTCTTTCGCATCTACCCTTATTTTTCCAATAATTCCCCATTGATATATTCCAATAGATGTGATTTCTCCCGCAAAGAAACTAATAGGTTTTCCTGTAATTAACAAAGAATTGGATTCATTCATTTCGTTCTTCACCTAATATACTAATCTAAATAGAGTATAAAAAATCACTAATAAAAAATCGCGACATCCCTGATTTCTATCCACTACTCTATTATCTTTAAATCTTCTATTCTCTCTAATTTCTTGACTCTTTGTACACCTTTTCTAATTGTTATTTCTATCCTAGCTAATATGTTCTCAGAAACTTCTTCTTTATCCATGTTGAAAACTATTAATTCTTCATATTTCTTTGCTTTCAAGAATTTTAATGCTTCTGAAATGGCTTTTTCAATTATATCTTCTGACAAAAGCGAAGAAAAGACTGATTGCGAAAAAGGATAAGTTTCAACTAATTCTACGGGAATAAGACCAATAAATGGGAGAAACATAACTATATCATAATGATTGATAGCTTTTTCTATTTGTTCATAAACATCTCTTCGATGAATGAGCATTTCAATTGGGTTTGTTTTACCTGATGAAATTAAAATAAGCAATTTCTTTTGCTGTGCTTGGTAGTTTCTCAGAATTCTACTTCGTATCCTTGTAAATTCTGGCCTATGAAAAGAGTCTGTATTAAATACTTTCAAACCTACTGATTTTGTTATAGGTGTTCCAAATTCCCAGTATTTACTATCTATATTCTTTAAAATATGCTTATAAGCACGATATAGTAGTGGATGTGAAAGCGCTTTCTGCTCTAATAATTCCCATAATCTTCCTTCTCTTATCGCAACACGAATTTGTTTGATTTCTGCAACTGATACATATAAATTGTGAAGAGCTAAATTACGAATCCTAGTTCTATTTTCGGTTTGAATTAATTCTTTTGGTGACCATTTAGAACATATTTCACAACTGCAAGGGAATTCAGTTAGATTGGCTAGTTGGTATGTTCTTGTAGCTCCCATATAACGATTCTCTTTAGCGAACAATATATAAGCCGCACTATCGAATGTGTCGCAACCTAAAGCAACAATAAAAGGGAAAATCATTGGATGACCGGCTCCAAAGAGATGGAGAGGTATATTGTGGGTTAATAATTTTCTTGCTTCATATATCATCGAAAAAAGTGATTGATAGTCATACTGGGACATAATTGGAGCAACGCTGCCTAGTGCATAAAAATTGAAGTGTTTTAGGAGGTCTTCTTCATTGAGTTTTTGTATAAACTCTCTTATTAAAGAGGTGTTCTTTCCTCCTTGAATTGGCGCTGTCCAAATGGTTTCAGGATGATTTTTAATTTTTTCAACAGATAATTTTATTCTTTTGATTGTTTCATAGATTTTAAGTTGGGCACTTTCATACGTGTCTGTTGGCGGGATTGGGACATCCAAAATCACTCCTACATCAGGACTTAGATTCGATTGAATGTCTAAAGATTGTAATGGATCTATGTCAACATCTCCATATGCTAAAATTTGGTATGCTCCACTGTCCATCATTATATTCCCTTGAAACATCAAAGTCTCGTGTATTGTTTTAGTTTTGTTTGGCATTCCATACCTTTTGTAGTAAAGATAAGCACTTGTAATTACAAAATTGAATCCGAATTTACTGAGCATTTCTTCTGCAGTAATAATGTTTTCTTTAGGATCAATAACAGGCAGTAATGTAGGTGTTATTACTTTCCCATGGGGAAGTGAAAAAGAACCTATTCGACTGTGTAAATCCGAATTAATTATTTCTTCCAATAGTAACACCTAAAAACAATAAAAAGGGAGCGCAGGTTCACTGACCTTACTCCGATTCTGCTTGAGCTTTGTATTTGTCGAAAATTTTCTGTATTCTCTCAGCTATAGGTCCAGTCCCTTTTACTCCTTCTTCACTGACAGTAAATCTGTCAAAAACTTGTATAATCCCAGCTTCTTCCAAGATTTTGATATTTTGGGGTTGGAACATAGATGCTAGTTCGCTTGCTAGTCCTGATAAGTTGAATGGCTCTTCTGCAAGGGTAATTTCAACAATGTTGGAACCAGTTATAAAAACTCTAAAATAGTTTACTCCTGCACTCTCTGCTTCAGATAAAGCTACGTTAAATGAAGTATCTTGAATACCTCTCAAAACACCTGTGTATATTTTGTCACTGCTTAACAGTATTTTGACACGCTTATTTACTAAGGTGCTCAACTCTAATAGAAATTCACGATTCGGATTCGATGGCATAATTATCAAACCAAACTCAGAGTCTTTATAGAAAAATGTTATGATATTAGATTTAACTTTGGTTAATATCTTTTAAAGAGCAAATTTTTTTGTAAACTTCAATTATGAGTAATTTAGGTGCTTCTTACATCACTTTATTCTATCACTTTTTTCTGCAGTTTTGTTATAGCTTTCACTCATACTTAGATTAACACAATTAAAAGTGATGATATGTTTAACCCAGAGCTTGGAAACAATAACCTTCTTCCCCTGAATAGTATCCTCGGTAGGAAGCCTATTCTCTTTTTACTTCTTCTAATAAATGCAGGGAGTTACCTTTTAAAATTAAACATTAACTCGTTTATTGCTCATCTAAATATTCTATAACCATTTTTTTTGATTGTTCACTGAATATATCCATAAAAGCAGTTTGTTGAAATCTATCTTCAAATTTTTTTATTGTTCGAGTGGATGAGATTAATTTCTGATATAGTTTTATCTCCTTTGCCATTTTCCTGAAATTTTTTTGTGAACATTTTATTTCTAAATTCTTAAACTCTTCAAGAATTGTGAGATTGCTAGGCTCCTCTAAATATTTGGACAACAAAGTAAAAAAGTCACTCCAAATTTGCAGAATTGGTGCTTTTTCATCTGTTGTTTTTTTTCTAACATTTTCTGCTGTTTTTTTGAATTCTGTAAAGTTTCCCATCGCTAAATGTATCTTTCCCAGTAAAATATCTGCGAATAATGAATCAAAAGTATAATTTTTGATTTTATTTATTGCATATGCAGTCTTTTTAGTAGCTGTGTATGGTTTGTGTGTAATGAGAAGTTGATGCAGAGTTATATAAACCTCTTCTCTAGATCTGTCTATTTCATCATCTAACAGCGATATCGTGCCTTCTTCATCTGAGTACGAATCTAAAAGTAAATCCTTTGATAAACGTGATTCTGAAATAAGCGATTTAGTATATTCATAAACTCGCCTTAATTTTTCATCTTGTACGTTTGCAATATCTAAATCTAGTTGTACAAAAATGAATAGAATAGTATAGTATGAACTTGAATAAACAAGTTTAATTCCTCTAGAGAAATAATTTGTTCTTACAAAATCACTTTCCATGAAAGAGATTAATTCAACAAGAAGGTTATATGAGTGTTGAAATTGACCTTGGTAAGCATAACAACGGCTTAAGAATCTTATGATTTCAACATGTTCATACATAACTTCGTTTTGTAAATTCTTCTTTTTTATTCTTTTATATGTTTTAGACAGGGAATCTATTGCTTCATCAAGTTTATTTCTAATAGCATACATAGTTCCAACTGAGCTATTTAACCAAATATAATGTGAGTCAATTATTCTTTCTTGTATTCTTTCCTTTACGAACGTCCAACGAAGCAATTCATCTGCATTTTCATCTTGCCCTAGAAAAAAGTAGAATCTTAATAATAATGTAATTGTTTTAACCAACCCAAATGAATTATAGCTCTTGTAATAATAAGTAAGACAATTTTTCATCTTTTTTGTAGCTTCAGTCCATTCATGGTTTCTCATCCACATAAAAAGTGTGTGAGTGTATAATATTTGGTAATATGTGTCCAGGCTTTTATCTTTTAAAGGTGAGATTAGCTCCATCGCACTAGAGATTTTTTGCTCCGCTTTAATGACGTTTCCTTTTAATTGATGCAAAAGAGATTCAGCTAAAAAAACGATTGATATTTGTTCTATTTTGTTGCTTTTTTGAACAATATTTCTCATTTTTTTCAATAGTTTTTCTATTTGAGTTGATTTTTGCGCGTAATAATATGTTTGGAGGTAATTCTGCCAGTAAATCCTAAATAATAAATTATTGTTATTCAGGTGTTCTGCTGTTTTTGTTATTCGTTGAAGCAAAAAACACAATTCTGATGATTTCTCATTTGCACAAACAAGTTCTAAATCAGAAACATATTTTTGAAGCTTTACAACGGTGCTTATTTCATTTTTATATTTTAACAATCTCTCCTTAGCTTCATGAAATTCCTCTATGTTTAACATTCTATTTTCTCCTTTCCCTATGTAAAATTCTATTAACATGCCTTTGGAAATATGTTAATTCTGTTAATTTGAGAGTAAATGAAAGATTTTTTTGATACAAGCTTTATTCACCGAACACCCAATAATCAATAGTGAAAAGAATATAAAAACCTCTTCGTTGGTAATTTACTTCAACTAAAGAATAGTAAGATTATTTTTAAAAAAAGAAAAGAGAATAATCCCCTTTTAAGGAGTCCAAGCTGGAGGGATTATATAGTCATCGCCGGGTTCGCCAGGATCTAACATCATAAATCACTTTTAATTGTGTTAATCTAATTATGAGTGAAAGCTATAACAAAACAACAGAAAAAAAGTGACATACAGAAAATTATATTTTTTGTCATATATTTTCTAAATTTATTACATTTCAGACCCATTATTAATCAATAATTCAAAAAAGAAAAGAGACGAAAGTTTAACTTTCTTAAGGATGCCATTCAGGAGGCATCGTTTCATTATCGCTGGGTTCCGGATCAAACATCATAATTACTTCTAATTGTGTTAATCTAATTATGAGCTAAAGATATAAAAGAAGAATGAAAAAAATGTGATATCATTCTATTTGTATTAAACCATCCAATAAAAACAATTTTGTCTAATTTCTTTAAGAATAACTCCGACAAAATCCTTCTTCCTTTGAAATAGGGTGTTTTTTACATATAAGAAAAGAGCAACGTTTAAATATCTAAGTATAGATATGTGTACTACCACGTAAAGTGGATGTAGCCATGTCTTGAGGCATGAGGGGGAAACCTTTCATGCCTTCTTTTTATATTTTAGTTAACTTTTATTCAAGTTTCTCTGTTATTAGTACTTCCGAAATAACGAAAAATTTTAGGGTCTGAGTGCCGACAAAATTATTATGAATTCAACTAATAGAATAAACTTCATAAGAAGTTTAAAGAATCTTGTCCAGCAACTTAGACCCTGTAGAGAAGTAGTTGGAA
>JAUVXQ010000143.1 GCA_030603505.1 Candidatus Heimdallarchaeota archaeon
AAAAAGATTAGGTTTTTATTATCTAAATTGTAAAAATCATGAAAGAAATTACTAATATTTCACAGACAAATCAAATGTGATTATCAAATAATTTCTTATCTGATATCGGTTCAGTTTTTCTACTTGGAAACCAAATGTCAATGCCATGTTGCTTTGCATAAGTTTTAGCCTCTGATGTTGACAAAGAATTCAATTCTCTTGTTTTTTCTCTATCTATTTTCTTCTGCTCGCAAAGCTTTGAATAGCATTTTATATTCTGCCTGATCGCAATATTTTGTCTTCTTATATTTCTTCTAAACTGCTTTATTTCCGAATCTGTCCATTTAGGGTGAATATAATAGTCGTCATTTTTTTGTCCGATTATTCGAGGATTATAGTTTTGTTTGTCAAATAATTTTAAAGGCCTATTTCTACAATCTGAAATCTGAACTTTCCACCTCCAACATTGTTTTCTTTTTTGTTCCATTTCCTTGTAATCAATTTCCCAGTTATAAATCATAAAAACAAAAATATCTTTCGAGTTAAATCTTCCTTTTTTAGTAAGAATATATATCTGTTTCTTAATATAATCCTTTTCCTTATAACTCCCGTCCCATGCTATTCTGATATTTCTGAAACCCGCTTCTTTTAGCATTATTGCGTATTTTGGATATTGTAGAAGTATCCTACCATCAAAACCACTTTGAGATTCACATGAATTTATTTTTTTAGATTTCTTTAGTTTAATTAGCTCATTGAGTAAGTTTGTGACTCTTGTAGGATTATCTATAGCTGCAAGAAAATTGTTGTCATAGAAAACTAAATTCTTCTTCCTTACTAAGCTGTCTTTTATACTAGATCTTCCTTCAAATTGAGGTTCAATAATATGAACTCCACAGAATTTACAATTTCTTATACATCCTCGTTGACCATGAACAATTTGAAAATTTATTTTTGGTGCTACTTCTTTATAAACAGCATTCAAAGATGAATTATAATAAAAACAATCAAAATAGGAAGATTCTTCTTTTTTATTCTCTGCAAATTCTTCTACACCTTTAACAATAATTGTTTTTGCTTTGTTTTTATTGCTAATTTTAATGCCAAATGTCGATCCCCAACCAGCATTCAAAATAAGATCAGCACTCAGTCTTCGTTTTGCCTCCTCAGGGAAGAGAGATGCAGCTATCCCTCCCACTAGAATAGTTGAATCAGGAAACATACTTCGATAATGGTTATAACTCTCTTTCACACAGTAGAACCAATAAGTAAAAAGTGACGAGATCCATATTTGATCTATAGAATCAAAACAAATATCTTCTTTCCTTACACAGCCTCTTACTAATTGAACTTTATTTCCAATAGAGAAGTGATAACTGTATAGTTTCATTAGACCGATTGGAAGAAAATCCTTATGATTCTTGCTTTTTGGTGGAACAGGAAAATTCGGTTCTACAAGTAAGATATTCATTTTTGTCACGTTAAATATTTACTGGTTTGTTTTCTAAGATTTCATATTAATATATTGAATTTTGTATATATACAATGTAAACAAATCTTCTGTATAAATCTGTTATCATCATTAAACTACAAACATTTATTAAAGAGATATTGATGTGTTTAAATACTGACCTTTTTATTTAATACTGTGGATAGAAGCATTAATGCCCAAATTAGAAGAACCAAAAGGAATGAAGGAATTTTACGAAAATAACTCTGGTTCAAAACTAGGAAATAGTACACATCAGCAAGATATATCTGATTTTGAACTCGAAGCAACAACTATTTGGTCTTTTCCTAATAGAGGTAAATGGGCTACTCACAAAGGTGATTATCGAGGAAATTTTGCTCCTCAAATACCCAGAAATATTATTGAGAGATATTCAAAGAAGGGAAATTTAGTTTTAGATCCTATGGTTGGTAGTGGTACAACTATTATTGAAGCTAAACTAACTGGCAGAAATAGTGTTGGTATAGATATAAACAAGAAACCTCTTGAAATTGCTAAACAAAGAATTTCTCAGGTTCCGAATATTAATGATTCTACTCACATTTTATACCTGGGCGACGCTAGAAAACTAGATAAAATTGAAGATAATTCTATAGATTTAATCTGTACTCACCCACCCTATCTTAATATAATAAGATATTCAGAGAATAACCCCCAAGATCTCTCTTCAATTGGAAGTATTAGATATTTTACTGATGAGATGAAAAAAATAGCTCAAGAATGTTATCGTGTTCTCAAAGGAGACAAATTTCTAGCCATCTTAATTGGTGATACTCGAAAGCACAGGCATTATGTTCCACTTTCTGCTTATGTTCTGAAGACTTTTCTAGATACAGGTTTTATTCTGAGAGAAGATATCATTAAACACCAATGGAACTGTGCAAGCACTCCTCAATGGCGAAAGCAGAGCATGAAATACAATTTTCATTTGATCATGCATGAACATCTATATGTATTTAGAAAACCAAGAGATGATGAGAACATTACAAAGTTCAAATATAGTTCGAAAAACAGTGATATCTTTTAAAATCAGTCTTTTGCTTTTGTTTTGTAGTTTCGTATAAAAGTTTCCTTTACACCTCCTCGACCATTTGGATCACAGCTTATATATCGCTTGGCATGAACTGTCTGAATATCAAATCCTTTGTAAAGTTCCCCAATAATTGAAGCAGAGGAGTTACTTTCCATAACTAAACATCCCCTTTCATCTAATTCCCTAAAAACTTTAGCTAATCTTTCTTGTTCTTTAATTCCAAAACCCTCAGAAGTATAGTCAGTGAAGTAAGCAGTATCAGTCAACGGGACATATGGAGGATCAAAATAAACAAAATCATCCTTCCTTGCATTTTTAACTGCCTTTTCAAAATCCTCGTCTGTGAGAACTACATTCTGAAAACTTTCACTAACATTTCTCATATTCTTTTCATCAAATATACGAACATTCTTTGGATATTTTCCATACGGAACATTGAATTTTCCTTGTTTGTTGACTCTATAGAGACCATTGTAACAAGTTCGATTAAGATAGATAAGCCTGGTAGCCCTCAAAATTGGGTCTGATAGTTCTTCTGCGCGAATATTGTAGAAAACTTCCTTGTCATTAACATATTTGCCAGATTTTAGCTCTCGAATGAGAGCTTCTACTGAAGTCTTAATTACTGTGTATACATTCAGCAATTCCTTATTAATATCTGATAATTTTGCCTTTTGAATTCTTCCCTTGGATAGAAGATGAAAATAAACTGCTCCTCCACCAAAAAAAGGTTCGTAATATCTATTGAAACTAATTGGAAAGAATTTATCGTAATGTTTTATTAGACCTCTTTTTCCACCAACCCATTTTAACAAAGGTGTTGTCTGTATGACATACTCTACATTACGTGGTTCAGTATTTTTCTCTGTATAGGAAGTTAAACGAGATTGCTTTTGAGTTGTCCTTTTGTCGTTGTTGGGGGGCATTTTACTCATAATTGAACCTCCTCTAAACCTATTTTCTTATTAGTATTTCAGTATATAAGATTGTTTTTCAACGTTCTCTAACAATAAGTTCCTTTAATTGATATATAATCTTAGTAAAATTGTAAGTATCTAGAGTAACATTTAATATGACAAATAGTAAGTTTAAATTGATTCATATGCCTCAAAAGGGATTATTTGTTACTCTTTATGATAAAGAAACTCTTCAACTTTATTTGAACAAAGGAATCTATGGTCAGCTTATGTCCCCTGAAAAAGATGATCCAAGTCATCAAAGTGTTTATTTTCCTACAATGGCAGATTATGCATGTTGTAG
>JAUVXQ010000069.1 GCA_030603505.1 Candidatus Heimdallarchaeota archaeon
GAAATTTACAAAGGTGGTCTTCTCGCAGGAATTGATGAAATGGAATTATTGCTCAACGAAAGACCAGGAGAAATAAAATCGCAGATTCAAGAAACATTAAATTTTGTAGAAAAAACAAACAATAGAATAATTATCTCTCCTGGATGTGTAATCCCTTATAAAATTCCTGATGAAAAATTAGATATTATAGGAGAAACAATAAGAGCATTTAATAAGAGATGGTAAGAAAATGTCAAAAAAAGAAAATGAAGAAATTGTTCGTTTGATAAAAGCCCAAAGGTTTGGATGGGTTGATTTTATTTTGAATACCTTTTTTTCAATTATTATGATTACAACTATATATATCGTAATTGCTTTTTCTCAACCAGAAACGTTAACTGATTGGATATTAGCAATGATTACAATTATCCTTCCCTTACTTTTTTTTACGAATAGAGCTTTCAATGAGTTGTTTTATACAAAGGATTATGTTAAAATAACAAATGAAATGATGTATTCTAGATCTACTCCCCTATTAACAACAGGATTGCGTCCAAGGATAAGAGAAATACCAATTAGAGAAATAAAGAAGTATGGTGTATCCAAAATTCCACGAAAGCTTTCAATTGACATGTTTAAACTTAAAAGAAAAGCTATGTTAGTTCTAGTGCTGAAAAGCGGTGAAAGTGTAGTACTAGGTGGTTACATAGACAATCAGAAACTTTTTGAGATTGTAGCAATAATCCAACAAATTTATCCAAAAGCTAGATTATCTAAACCAACTCTTACAGCATATCCAGAGCTAAATGATGTTCTAAAAGTAGCAAAACCTTCGAAGAAGTTAAAGCAGATCAAGGACGATGAAGTAGATCTTGACAGTGTTGAAATAAGGCGACGCAGATGATATTATTATAAATATATTTAAAAGAAAATTACGCTTAAGGCAAGCATTGATATCGTTTCTTTTGCATTATTGATTGTGGTTGCAACTTCCTTTTACTTTTTGGGATTTTTTCATGCTGTTTTCTATCGTTAGTCTTTAAGATAAAACATATAAACAATAATGCTTTAAAAAACTAAATGCAGTCTGCTGAACAAGTTAACCAAATTCAAAAAGAAGGGAATATTGCTGTTATAGATATTGGAATCTCTACTCAACAAATTGTTGTACTAAATCCTTACAAACCTAAAGAACCACATTCTTACCAGCGTTTGTTTTTCCCTTTAACAAAATCAATGCATGACCTTGATAAGCATTTTAAATCACTTTTCCGATCGTATGCTGATTATAGAATTAGAAAGTTTATTATCTCAATTTCAGCAGCTCCTGTTTTTAGTTCAGCTAAAGATGCAGTTGAAACAATTTTGGATATTATAAATCAATATATTAGCCCCCAAAGAGTACTCTGTTTTTCTAATGATTCTAAATTTGTATCAGTAAACGAAGCTAAAACTAACCCAGCAAGTGTTGTTTCGACAGGATGGCGATCTTTGGGAGAAGTGTTGGGAGAGCTTGTCGAAAATGATGCTCTGATGATTGAGTTTTCAACTAGAACAACCCAAATTACACCAGTTAAAGAAGGAAAAATCATCTCGTCTTCAGTATCAGATTATGATAGAGTTAGGAATGGAGAATTGCTGTTTTATGGTTTTCTAGAAACGAATATATCCCACATTCAAAACAAATTTGAATTTAATAATGAAGTTTTTTTCTTACCGTATGAACTTCACGCTAAGGCAGCTGATATTCTTCTTATAACGGAAGATATTCAACCTTACCAATACATATGTGATACTCCCGATGAACGGTTCAAAACTAAAGAAGAAGCTATGAACAGACTTAGGAAAGTGCTGAACATAACTGATCCAAGTTATGATGAACAAAAACTCAAAATTATTGCAGAAGTATTAAAAACTCACCTTTTAGATCAAATAGAAATACAAATTAAGACAAAACTTACAGAATATAATCTTCAAAATGTTGTTGTCACTGGTCTAGGAGCCAATATCCTTAGTCAACATCTTGAATCAAAGGGATTGAACGCAAAAATTATTGAAGCTGTAGATAAACTTCCTAATACGGTAATATGTCCTGCATATTGCATAGCTTATCTTTACTCCAAGAAGCTGATTAGTAATGGTTGAAAGAACCGATTTAAGTAACAGAATTAATGTAATGTTATTTCATTTCGATCAAAGACTAGGTCCAAGACTACTCTTCAATGTAGCCGAAGTTTCAGATCCTAGAATAACATCAGCATTAACAAGATTAATGGATTTCAACTTTCTACAGGAGATGAAAGCGATTGTTAATGCTATGGCAAATGTTGTCTATTCAAGTATGTTTTTCTCTGTTCCAAATCCTTTAGCAAGAGGTGGAACTGAACAGTTTATGATTTCTATCGTAATATTCGATCCTACAATTACAGAATATTTGATGGTATCTTCGTTAGAAGAGGAAATGGAACAAACTACAAGTAAATTGATGATGTTAACTGAATTAATAATAATCGCAAATCATTCAAATCCTTCTCTTGAAAATTTTCCTGAATTGTCAAGTGATCTTCATGATTTGAAGGATAAAGTAATTGAAGTTTTTCAAGAATTATTTTATGGTCAATTTGAGGGGAAAAAGGATGCTATTTCACAGATACTAGGAAAAATAGGTAATGAAGCTGGGAAGAAGATAATTCAAAGTCATTCTACAAAAAATATAAAGTCTTCAAGAGCTTATTTAACTGAAATTTTAAAGTCCACTAAAATTTCTAGGTGGGGAAAATTTACAATCTTGCACTACGATCCTGAGGAACGAGTAGCAAATATATCATTAAAAAACTCTATTTGGACAGATTCATTGGGTTTAATGGCTACAAAAGCATGCGCGTTCATTGAAGGAATGTTAGAATCTCTTTTTAGTCATATTATTGGTGAGCCCATAATTTGTAATGAGATGAGATGTGCAGCAGAGTACAGTTATGTACAAGAATGCTATTTTCAAATAGCTCCAAGAAGAATGAATCAAGAAAAAGTTTCCTACAGAGAAGAGCAAACGATAAGGGATATGGCCCTTGAAGATAGAAGGAAGACCATTGAATTGATAGAAACAGACATGGGTAAAACTATTTTCCAAGATTTAGATCCGATGATTAGATTAATACAACTTTTCAATAAAGCACCATTTATATCAGATTTTTATATCGATGAAACAAAATTCCTGATTGTGTGTAATTATTGGAGATATCCTGATGAAATCATATGCGATTCCTGCGAAAAATGGATAGAAGAAAAATGTAAGGAGGAAATTAAACTCGTAAAAAGTCCTCATAGAATATGTGAAATATCATATGGTTTTGAAAAAAAATCTAATAAAAAGTAAGAAAAGAAGAGAATTTTACTCTCTTAATTTAAACCTATAATTTTGCCTTCTTCAGTAAAGTCCATCTTCTCTGCAGATGGTACTGGAGGTAATCCAGGTATCAAGAACATGCTTCCACAAACAGGAACAATGAATTTAGCTCCAGTATAAAGACGGACTTCATCAACATTTAAGGTCCAACCCTTTGGAGCTCCCATCATACCCACTTTATCAGTCAAACTGAGTTGGGTTTTAGCCATACAAATAGGAAAATCAGCGAAACCAAGTTTCTCAATAGCAGCTATATCTTGTAAAGCTTTTGGAGAGTATTCAACATCCTCTGCACCATAGATTCCTTTAGAAATTTTCTCAATCTTGACTTTTATTGGATCATTAAGTTCATAGATGAATTTGACATCACCAGAACCAGTTTCAATAGCTTCCAAAACAGCTTTGCCAAGTTCGATACCACCATCTCCACCTTTCATAAAGACTTCACTAACAGCTGCAGTTACACCTATTTCTGAGCATTTATCTTTAATCCATTGAATTTCTTCGTCATTATCGAATGGGAAACGATTGATAGCTACAACTGGGGGAATGTTGAATTTGTTAAGCATGTTGTCGAGATGTTTTTCAACGTTACAAAATCCCTTTGCAAGAGCATCGAGGTTTTTATTCTTAGCCTCTTCAAGATCTTTTACTCCCCCATGGAGATGAAGAGCTCGAACTGTGACTACAAGCACAACAGCAGAAGGAAGGGTATCATATTGACGAGCAACAATGTCAATAAATTTCTCAAAACCCAAGTCAGCAGCAAAACCACCCTCGGTGATTGCATAATCTGCAAGTTTAAGAGCGAGTTTAGTTCCAATAACAGATGAGTTACCATGAGCAATATTAGCGAAAGGTCCGCAGTGAATAAAACCTGGTACTCCTTCAAAGTTTTGTACAAGGTTTGGTTTTATTGCGTCTTTGAGTATTAGTGTCATAGCTCCTACTGCTTTTAAATCCCTTGCAAATACTGCTTTATCATCGTATGTATACCCTATTAGTATACTTCCTAGTCTTTCCTTAAGTTCTTTCACATCTGCCGATAATGCTAATAGCGCCATTATTTCTGATGCAGCGGTTATAACAAAACCAGTGTTTCTTATTTCCCCACCTAACCTTCTTCCTCCAAGTCCAATAATGATATTTCTTAGTGCTCTATCATTTGCATCGATGGTTCTTGGCCATGTAACTTTTGTTGGGTCCAATTCTAGTTTATTACCCTTCGTTAGGTGATTATCAAGCAAAGCAGCCAGTAAATTATGAGCTGCGGTTATTGCGTGAAGATCTCCTGTAAAATGTAGATTTATATCCCACATTGGAAAAACTTGTGATAGTCCTCCACCGGTTGCACCCCCCTTAATACCAAAAGTGGGGCCCATTGATGGCTCGCGGAGTGCGAACATCACTTTTTTGCCCATTTTTTGTAGGGCTTGAGAAAGACCTATTGTAGTGACAGTTTTTCCTTCTCCTGCTCTTGAAGCAGTCATTGCTGTCACAGCAATCAATTTTCCATTAGGTTTACCTGAATTAAGTATTCTTAGCATAGTATCATACGATAACTTAGCTACATACTTACCAAATAGCTCAAGGTCATCTTCTTCCAGACCTACTTTTTTAGCGATTTCTCTAATATCTTTCATTTCTTTTTGCTTTTCTTGTGCAATCTCTATGTCAGCTTTCATAGTAATCATCAACGATTTCTGTTAATTCAATTTTTTTTGTGTTCTTTATATTAAAAATATTTGTATCTATATTCAAAAGAGAATAATTTTAATTTTTAATTTAAATTGACTTTCTCCATTCTTATATAAATATCCCATAGTGGTTAAATAGATATATTCTAAAATACCCATTACCAGAAAGTTATAGAACGAGATATTGTCCAAATTGAGTGTTTAATCATGAAATGTGACTATCCTAACTGCAGAGCTGATGAAGTGATACTTTTCTATTGCCCTTACTGTAAAGGTTCTTTTTGCCCGTCTCACAAAGATTCTATTGCTCACAATTGCAAAGCTTTTGCACAACAGACAGGAACAACACGTCCAACCTCCCAAAGCTCAACATCTCAAACACCTACACCACAAGATGTTATGAGAGCATTTGCATATCAGGTTTCAAGAGCTGTTGGAGCACAACAATCTCAAACACGAACTCAAGTACCTCCCATGGACGAAAAAGCTAGAAAGAAGTTTATAGAGAAAAAATTAACAGAAAGAGGAGATCTTTTTTCGTTTGGTAATGAAGTAATAGACATCTTGTTTGGATTTGCTTTAATTGTTCTTGTATTTGGGTTCTTCAGATATGCACAAACAAAAGAATGGACAGGATTTATAGTATCTGGAATCCTTGTTGCAACAGCTTTTCTACCTCATGAACTCGCTCATAAATTTGAAGCTATTAGGAGAGGACAATTCGCGCGATACATTTTGTGGGTTCGTGGAATGATGTTTACATTAATTACTCTCATTTTTGGTATAGGGTTAATTGTTCCTGGATTTGTTGCAATTGTACCTTTAACTCGACAAATGAATAAGAAAGACTTAGGTATTATTGCTTTAGCTGGTCCCGCAATAAATGTTGTTATAGGCTTGGTAAGCTTGATAATTGGTTTACTTACCCATTTTGCAATCATCCCCTTCAGTGGTCCTTTCTCAGATCCTAACATTTTCATTCAAATTGCTCAATTTAATGCTTTAATAGCACTTTTCAATTGCATCCCTATCTGGCAGTTGGATGGAGCTAAGATTTTAAAATGGAACAAAGTTATCTTTTTTATTCTAATACTAGCAAATATAGCAATTGCAGTCCCAGCATTTATTTTGAATCGTGAGCTTTTTTAATCAATTTTCCAAAAACGATTAAAACAAAAAGTAATAATAGTCATTAAGTTTAGTTAAGTAAAGGATGAGCAAGGCATTGCTGAGAGCATAGCTCAATGACGAATCATAGTTAATCTGATTATCCTTAAATTATCCAATTATTGGATTTATTTCTCTAAGCTCTTTAAGGTTTCTTGCCCCTAGCAAAGCCATAACACATTTCATTTCAGTAACATAACTCAATAAATAGGTTCTGAGAGTTTTTTCTCCCCCCTCATTAATAGCTTTAAGAACAGGTAATGCTAAAGAAACATAATCTGCTCCCAGAAGCAAGGCTTTAACTGCTTCAATTCCAGTCCATATTCCCCCAGAAGCAATAATTTTAATATTTCTTTTATTTTCAACGGATTTAACATTGAGAATACTCTCTGCTGTAGAAACACCCCAATTCAAGAATTCAGATGACATTAGCTTAATGGAAGGATCAGGATTACGGTAAGTTTCTATTTTCGCCCAATTAGTTCCTCCTGCTCCAGCAACATCAATAGCATAAATGTCTAATGACATCAAATACTCAGCATCTTTCTTCGAAATACCACTTCCTACTCCTTTAATTATGAGTGGATATTTTAGTTCTTTAATTAACTGTGAAATGCTTTTCTTTAAATTCGAAAAATCCTTGTTGCC
>JAUVXQ010000131.1 GCA_030603505.1 Candidatus Heimdallarchaeota archaeon
TTCAATTCTTCAATATTGTAGCCAGTTTAAGAGCTTGGGAAAATGTTGGTCTAGCTTTAGAATTTCAAGGTATTAAAGATAAAGAAGAGATCAAACGAAGATCGTTTGAAATGCTAAAAAAAGTAGGTTTAGAAAACAAGGAATATAGATTTCCCAGTCAGCTCTCAGGAGGAGAACAACAAAGAGTTGCAATAGCTAGAGCAGTGGTCAAGAAGCCCTTAGTAATCGTAGCAGATGAACCAACAGGCAATCTAGATTATGTTACAGGGCAAAAAATAGCTGAATTATTAAGAAATCTTAACTTAGAAGAGGGAACCACCCTAATAGTTGTATCTCACGATTTGAGTATAACTCAATATGCTGAACGAGTGTATCATCTTAAAATGGGTAAAATAGAAAAAATCGACAACCATCCATATCCTACTCAAACTAAGAAAATAAGAGATGAGTAACCTATGAAAATTATGACTAAGAAGCTCTTTCGGGAAATTTGGAGGAACAAGCTTCGTTCAATTTCAATAGTTTTAGTAATTGCAATTTCTATTGCTCTGTTATCTGGTTTGAGAGCAGGTCAACCTGTCTTATTTAATACTTATGAGCTCAATCAAGAATATTATAATGTTGCAGATGGAATATTTTCTTTTTCTGAACCATTAGAAAACACCAATGTTTCTACAATTAAAACTAATTCGAGTTTTCTTGATGAATTTTCCATAGATCGTATTGAAAGCAGAATTTTCTTCATGACTGAGATACAATTTAAAGGAGAAAAGTTCCCTGCAGCAGTTATCGGTATTAATTTTCCGAATCAGCTAAATCAACTAGTTATCGAAGAAAAATCATCAGAAATTGGTGATGAATCAACCATTTTAGATTCCAATACAAGTTGTTTAGTTGAAACTCATTTTGCTGGTAGGGCAATTAAATTTCTTGGACAAAATGTGAGCTTGAACGATGAGATTTCAATAACATTTCCAGAAGAAACAACCAATTTCACAATTAAGGGAATTGCACAGGATTCTTACTACTCATATATAGTTGATGAAGAAACGAGTTTACCACTTTTTGGTAATATGGCTATTATCTGGATTAATCTTCAAACAGCACAGAAATTTCTGTATGAAGGACAAAATTTGGTCAATCAATTGTTATTTACAATTGATGAACGTTTTAATAGGGATATGATTCTAACGGCAGCAGATGGGATTTCTTCCTACTTAACCTCGAATGGCATCTCTCCAAATGCCTTGAAGTTTGTGCCTTTTGATGAGACAGCAGAACATAAGATGTTTGAAAGTGATGTAGGTGCTGTTGACAAAATGGGAACAATTTTTGGTATTATCGGTCTGATTATCTCTATTGTTATCATTTTCAATACTTTAAGCAAGATGATTAATGCTCAACGACAGAATATTGGTTTATTTCTTTCACTGGGATCTAAAAAAGGTAAAATTCTTTTACATTATTCAAGTATAACTCTTATCTTAAGCTCATTCGGTATAATAATAGGTATTCCTTTAGCTTATGGATTAGCAATCGGTATGGCTAAATTAACGACAAGTATGTATGGATTTCACCAGATAGCTCTGACAATTCCTGTCTTAGAATTTGTTTATGGAGGAGTTATAACTATAACAATATGTTTTCTTGGTTCCATTTTTAGTGCTCTATCAATTTCGTCAGCAACACCAAAGGAAGCTATGAGTGTAGTGTTTACTAGGATTAAAACAACAGGCAAATCAGTAGCTGAAAGAATGCTTGGATGGATTCCTTTATTCAAATCCATTCATATGGTTGTTCCATTAAGAGAAGTATTTCTTAAGAAGAGAAAGAGTTTGATAACTATCGTTGCTTTGATTACTTCAATGATTTTCCTTGTCAACTCATTAGCTATGGTTAATAACGTCTTTGCTGTTATGGGGAATAATTTCACTGAATATAATACGTATGATATAAAAGTAGTTTTTGAAACCCCTGTTTCAATTACTAATATCAAAAATTTTATGGAAGAAAGTAATCCTGAAGTTTTAAAAGATGTTAGTCACTATGAAGTATTTGTTAGTATCTATACAAAAATCATTCATAATGATGAATTACTGAGTTGGACTGAATTAGCATGTTATCAACAAAACTCTACTCTTAGAAATTTCAATGTTATCAAAGGAGAATTCGAACAAAATTCTGATTTAGATAAGGAATCAGTATTACTTGGTAACACCATTGCGGGGAAGTATGACATAAAAATAGGTGATGAGATTGAAATTGGAATTCTTGGTAATTATACGGTATCTGTAACAGGATTAGTAGGAGAGCTGATGGATTATGCGGTATTATGGACTTATGAATCATTTCAAGAGAGTAATGTAAATAATCTCTTTGGAATTCCAGATAATTGGGTTAATGGAGCAATTTTTACTGTAAATGATGAAGCAGATATACAAGCAATCCGAGCAGAATTTGAAGATAGATTTAATGTAGCGATGTGGACAGAATTGGAAATAGTAAGAGAGTCTGTATTCAGTATGATTCAAGCATTGTTAGGAATTATGGTTCTATTTCTGGGAATAGGAATTCTAATTGGCGTAATGTTTAGTTTTCAATCGATGTACATGGCTTTTATAGATAGACATCAGGATTTTCTATCATTTAAAGCAATGGGTACAAAAACGAAGTATTTGCGAAACATGATATTCTGGGAAAATGCGATTCTAAGCACAATAAGTCTAATTTTAACCATACCATTTGGATATTTGACTTATGTTTGGTCAATGGATTATATTATAGGCGATACTTTCTACATGCCTACAACAATTCCAGGATATGCATGGCCTATTGTTCTATTAGTATCGTTCTTCTCACTCTGGTTAGCAACGTATATGCTAATGAGAAAAATCAAGAAAATGAACTTAGCTGATGAATTAAGACAGACAGGAGTGACTTAATCCTTTCCAAATAGAGAAGAAGTTAATATATCTGAAAAAAAGTAAGAAAGGAAAGATGTTATTCTACAAGTGTTGTGTCTTAATCTATAGTAGGTGCTAAAGCTACTTTTACACTTTTATTCCCAATTGCCCATGCAATTATAGGAGGAATTTCACTATTGATGATGTTTTTAATATCACGCACTTTTTGAATTTCTTTCTTTACTTTCTTTAGCATGTCAGGAGCATAAGCATCCGCAATTAAGAGATCATAAGTGATATTCGGATCTGTCTTTTCTTCTATGTTCTTTATTAATTTCTTAAGAGCACCCCCAAATCCAACACCTCCACCAATTCCAACAGTTCCTTGATCTAAATTTATCTCAAAGATAGGCTTTAAACGTAATACAGATGCAATAATTGTGATACCTACACCTTTCTTTATCTTTCCTGTTTTGAATAAACTATCAAAACCAGGAGAAATACCAATTGTGTAAACTTTTTCTTTTATTGAATCTAGATACTTTACAATTTCTTCTATTGATTTTCCTTTTTTTTGCAATTTCAACGCCGAGTAAACCATCATTCCTTGAGATGATCCCATTAACCCCGTTTGGTACAAGTGAATATTTGCTTTATCCTTCATTTTTTTAGCTGCTATTTTAGCAGAATTATATTGATTGGATATATTGGGTGATATTCCAACATACAAAATATCTTCATATCCATCTTCTACTGCTTGTTCAAAGATATCTAATGCATCTTGCGGGCTAGCTAGACTCGTTGTTGGATAAGGATCCAAATGTTTCAGAGATGGTAAGAAATTACTTCTATTTATTTCAGTTAGTTCTTTATGACCTACTTCATCTATCATAAGAACAGATTCTAAACAGGCGATATTTTCTTTATCTAAGAATTCCTTTGTAAGACAACTTGTTGAATCAGTTACTAACTTCACTTTCATTGTAATCATAAGATATTATGAGTTATATAAAAAACTTAACCTCTCTAAAAATTATACATATGGAATATAATAGCATCTGTAGATTCTCGAATATTACTAGCTTAAGAGGCTCTTTTATCAGATACATAGCTCTTCAATAAATCTTAAATAGATAGAAGACACTAGTTGTATTTGGTGGTTCTTAATGGAAAAAAATTCGTATATAGTTATTATATTATTAATAACGACAGTTCTGGGAAGTAGTTTACTGTTGCAAACAACAGTCGATGCTTATGAAATTATAGGTACTAACGATATGATATTGTATAAAATAGAATACAATTGGTATGAAGCAGAAAATTTCAGCGAATTACC
>JAUVXQ010000093.1 GCA_030603505.1 Candidatus Heimdallarchaeota archaeon
GTAAAATTCAAATCCCTATACTGGTAGGATTCGATATTTACACCGTAAGTAGGTCTAACAACTATATCATCTTGCTTTAGTAGTTTTTTAACAAGTGACGTTTTACCTGCTCTCTCCAAACCCAGTAGCGCTATACTAAACTTTGTTCTCCCAACTTCTGGTTTATAAGATTCATCACGTTTTTGAGACGACCTTCTACTATCCAGTTTTTCTCTTTTTTTCTTTTCTTGTAGGATTCGCTTTCGAAATTCGTAGAAGGACATTGATTC
Organism: Candidatus Heimdallarchaeota archaeon; assembly: GCA_030603505.1. Next base: position 270 of record JAUVXQ010000093.1, read on the forward strand.
ACCTTTTTAGTTAATTGGGTTCATCCCTTTAATTAATTTTGAACTGTTACTAGTTATATTGTTTGTTAGTATTTTAACGTTTTCGCTAGTTTCTTTATTCTCAAGAGAATGTTAAAAAATATCAAAATTAGCGTATATAAAAGTTGAGTTAGTTTATCCAAACAGTGGTTTTCAGTATTCTCTAACTAAAAACAAAGTTATTGTCAATATTCCTAGGAGAAGGCATATCAAAGCAAAGTTATATTTTCTAGCTACATATAAGAAAAATTCTATTGTTAGATAACCTACTATCGCAGCTACAAGCACTGCGAGTAAAAGCTGCCACCACTCAACAGGTAAAATGGAATCACCATCAATCAATGTTTTTAGCAAAGTAAGTAAAAATCCTCCCAAGACAGCTGGAATACTCATCAAAAAACTACCTTTCATAGCATCCTTTTTTTCAACAGACATCAAAAGGAGTCCACTCATCGTTATTCCAGATCTACTAATCCCAGGAATAATCGAAAAACCTTGAAGTAACCCACTTGCTACCATTTTTTTCTTACTCATTTCATCTATTTTTTTTCCTTCGCTAATCTTTTTTCTAGAAATATACAAAAACACTGCTGTAATTAGCAAAGCTATCCCTATTACAAGCATAACATATTCTCCAATTGAAGGAGAATCAATAAAATAATCAACTAAGAAGTAACATGGAACACCGATAATAATCGTCCCAATAGTACTTAATACTAAAAACAATCTCCATTTGATTGTCTCTTCATCTTTAATTTTAGGATTTACATAAACCCACAATTCTTTTCGATATTTCATAACAACTGCAATTAATGTCCCTAGATGTAACCATAATGAAATAGTAAAAGCAACATCTGCTTCTAACTTAAGAAATTCAGTTAATAAAGAAACAGTTTGGCCACTAGAGCTGACAGGTAACCATTCTAATATCCCTTGTAAAACAGCAAAGGCAAGAATAATCCATAGTGAAAGCATACACTTCTACGATTAAGGGATGATATTAAAAATATAATGAAAGAAGAAAGCTATTTATGTAATTTTATCAAAAACATTGTCAGAAGTCTCCTTCTTTAAATGGGAAATGAACGACAACATGTCCGTCCTTTTTCTTTAGATAATACAAAAAAGGTAAATACCTATTTTATGTATAATTGTGAGACTCACCATAGAAGAATAACGGTCATCTAATCGTTCACTCTGAGACTACTTCCTTATGTAGGGAGTGGTCACTCTTGTCGAATCCTCCATCTGATATAATGTTCCAATTTTTCCCCTGATTTAACAATTTCTTCGTCTTCTTCTATTTGTTCTACAATATTTTCAGTTTCGATTTTCAGAATCCATCCGTCACCATAAGGATCGGAGTTAATTAAGGAGGGATCTTTTGACAGTTTGTCATTTTTCAAGACAATTTTCCCTGCAATGGGAGCTTTAATTTGGCCTATCCACTTACCACTTTCGTATGTACCAACAATCTGATCTTTCTTAACCCTCTTTCCAATAGGCATTATCCTCACAAATTCTATTTCTCCAGCTCTTTTTGATACATAATCATCGACACCAATTTTTAATATATTATCTAAAACTTCTATCCAAATATGACCTGGTTCCCTTAACATATAGTACAAATTATCAGGGAAATAATACTCTTTTATCTTCATCCAAACACCTCACTTGCTAGTTTTAATGCTGTCTTTAATTTCATAAGGGGGAAGATTTTCAGTCGGGGTGAAATCACCTTTCCTGGATTACAGATTTTTTTAGGATCTACGCTCTTCTTATACGCTTTGTAACTCAATAGTTGTTCATTTCCATAGATATGTTTGTAGTAACCAGAAAACCACAATCCTGTTGTATAAGGATATCCATTATATTTAACTGTCTTTTTCATTATCTTATAAAACTTCATAAAAAGCATAGCTGTTTTGATATCACTGATTTCGTCTTTTTCTTTTATAAAATAGAGAAGACTCAGTTTTTCTGGTGATATCATAGTTCCTTCTATTTGTATTTGATTGTTGAAGAAAGATTCTATCTTTTTGATGTACTGATCACTCTTGTCTATAGGTATAATTGCTTCCCCAAATAGAAAGGTTTTTGTGTTCTTCAACAAAGAAAAAGTTCTGAATCTATGCTCCCATATATCCTTTATATATCTGTCATCTAATATTTGCCCTTTATTTTCTCTTATTGTTTGATTGAAATTAGCATAAAATTCTGATTCTTCTTCTTTGTAGTTTACTTCTTTTGATACAATAACTAAGTATCTTTCTGGTAATGTATAATCAGATGTTGAGTTTAGAAGCGCAACTTGTTTTGGATTCATAACCCAAACAGAGAATATATCTAAATTATTCAAAGATTTTAGTCCTACAACCAAGTCTTTGGATGAATCATATGTACAAGCCTTATAACTTAAAGGTGTGTTAAATTTAACGCTTAACTTTAATTTTGTTATTATTCCTAAAGTTCCTTGAGAACCAGCAAATAAAGATAATTTGTCTTCATCTGAAAAGTTTTTTATCTCTCCTGTTGGTAGTACCACTTCTATTTCCTTAACTTGGTCTAAAGAACCACCATATTTCAAAGCCCCAATACCAGAACCATCTTGTGCAAACCACCCTCCAATAGTACCAGAGTACAAGCTAGAAGGATATGAGCAGAGAGAAAAACCTTGCATATTTAAAGAGCGTTGCAAATCTGAAAAAACATAAGGAGAAGAAACAGTAACAGATAAATCTCCAGGGTCAATGATAAATTCTTGTTTTAAACCTTTTAAATCAACCACAACACCTTTCTTATATGGTAAGCATCCTCCAAAGCCTGAAGTTGCACCTAGTCTTGGGATCACAGGTATTTTTTCTTCATTAGCTATCTGAAAAACTTTGACTATATCTTCAATTTCTTTTATTAATACAACACCATCAGGAATATTGCTTACAACTAGTTTAGTTATCGATGGAAGAGCTACTATATCTCTTGAATATAATAATCGAATTATTAGCGTATCTTGAAAATTTTTTCCGAAGGCTCTCGAAAATTTTGATCTAGCTCTTGTTTTAAGTGTCATTTCTTCACTTCCATTGACATTTTTACTAATTCAACTAAATCTAATACTTTAATTCCAAGCTTTTTCTCCTTAACACCTTGTTGAATTGTATCTACACACAGAGGACAACAACTTACAACTATATCAGCTTCAGTATACTCTATTTCAGAAATCAGTTTGGTGTTAACCTCACTGACTAATTTGGGATTATTTATTTTTAGTAACCCTCCTCCCCCACAGCACAGAGCTTCTTCTCTATTAGAAGGCAATTCTTCATACCTTACATCAGGTAATTTCTTCAGTATAGATCTTGGAGCTTCACTTAAACCACAATGTCTGACTAACTCACAAGGATCTTTGTATGTTATTTTCTCATCAATAGTATTCAAGAGTTTAATTTTCTTCTTATCAACCAGATCGTCTATTAGCTCTGATGCATGAACTACTTCAATATCCCAGTCATCACCTAATATTTTAGGATAAACAATTTTGAAAGATCTATAACATCCTGCGCAAGTTGTAACTATTTTTTTTACTCCTAGTTTCTTAAGTTCTTCACAATTATGTTTAGCTAAAGATGTTCCAACAGTGTACCCTCCTCCTAAAAAGATTGGAGCGCCACAACACCATTCTTCATCACCAAGTATTGTAAAGTCGACTCTAGCTTTCCTTAGAATTTTTACCATGCTTTCGGCTATTCCTGCCATCTTCCCTGAATAAGAAGCTTGACATCCTATGAAAAATGCTACTGGAGCTTTCTTTTTTATTCTGCGAGAGAGATTGATTCCACTCATTTCTGCCCAATCTAGACGATCATTGTGGGGTAAACCGAAAATATTGTATGTTGCTTTAACTTTATCATAAATTGCAAGCAAATCACTACTCCATCGTCCTCTTCTAAAAGCTTCTTGTCTAATTTGCTCCCATACTTGTAGAAGAGGAAGATCTACAATGCAGATATTTTCACAGGCTTTGCACATTGTACAAGAGAATATCGCATCAAAGAGCGATTTTGAAACATCTTTTGTATATTTTTCATTATAATACATTTTTATCTGTTCTAAAATACCTCTAGGATGATTGGATTCCCAATTTAATTCTTTGAAAGTAGGGCATACAGAACAATATCCGCAATACACACATTTCTGAGCAATTTCCAATATGTCAACTTCATGTAAATGTGCAGAATTCATTACAACAATTTATTACTCTCAATTATCGTTTTAATGTTTTGTGGTGAAAATAAAGAAGGAAAAAATAATTCTAGGGTTTATATCTATTAAATACAAAAAAGTGCAACTTTTTCTTAATAACTGTAGAAATGACGAAATTTTTCCTAACTGTTGTAGCGAGTCTTCCAGCTCTAACAAGCTCAATAGGATTAATTTTACCTTCGCTCTCAATAATTTGAACTAGATAAGGACTATGTTCTAGACCTGGTCCTTTTGTATAAACACTGAAATCCACACCGAATTTAAGACCAGGTCGTACAACATAACCTAAATCTTTCAAATGTTTGTAAACCTTCATTTTACTATCAAAATTCAAATACTGAGCACGACAACGTTCTAGAAAATGCTCTTTCTTTAGAACCTTTTCGTTTTCATCTAAAATTTTTAATTTTTTCTTTTCTATTAAATATGAAGCTTCAAAAAATGAAATCTCCGAAGGATCGCGAAATTCATCATTTGACTTGGGTTTTCTAACTCCAAGAGGTTTCCCGATGAAGCCATTAATATATAATTTCTGACCTTTAGAAATATCCCAGATAATTATCCTATTCCCGACAAACTGGGCAGTAAATTTCTCTTTCATCTGAATGTTTTTTCTCTCAAATAATTTAACTTTATCGAATCTTGTTAAGATACACACACATTAAATTCAAATAGTATAAATTCCTAAACAAAACTATGATTATTTCTACTGGTAATGTAGAGCTAGATCAAATGATAGATGGTGGTCTTCGAACAAAATACTGTTATGCAGTCAAAGGAACGGCAGGAGCAGGAAAAACTGTATTGTCTCTTTTCATTGCTTTGGGAGTATTAAAGCAAGATATCCCAGTGCTCTTTATCAGTACTGAAGTAGAGCCTGATAGACTGATAGAATACACAAAATCATTTGAAATCGATATCTCTCCCTATCTTGAAAATAATATGCTACGA
>JAUVXQ010000078.1 GCA_030603505.1 Candidatus Heimdallarchaeota archaeon
TTGGCTTTCATCAAAAGATCACCTATCTTATTCCACAGCGTTGATTCATCCCAAGGCAGTGATGAAGAGACTAGTTTAAGCACTCTGACTAATCTTTTGTCATCATGTAAAACTGATAATATCGAAGTTATTTTCTTCAAATATTTCTGAACAGACTTGCCAGAGAGCAGGAGTTCTTCATAGGTGCTTATTGCATCATCAACCATTCCCATTCTCTCATAAACTAATCCTAAGTTTTCTAACAATCGGGTATCATCTGGAAATTTTTGAACACCAGCTTGCAATATTTCAAAAGCTGTTTCATATCTTTTTCGTTCAATAACGCCTTCAACAAACTTTACAATAGATTCAGCAGATGGCATCAATTGCAATTGTTCAATGAAATAATCATAATCACTATGAGATTCGATTGTGGAAATCATTCTTCCTGCTAATTTCCATCCTGCAGAATACTCGTGATCAAGAGTTAATGAGGATTTTAATGCTTTTATTGCTTGATCATTTTTATGCTGAGCAAAAGAGCATTCTGCTAAACCATTCCAATATTCCGGTATATTATTTTTTAATTGAATAGCTTTTTTGAAGTTTTCTTCAGCTATTATGTAGTGTTTACCTTCAAAAGCTGCTTTCCCGGTAAAATAATGAAGAACATGACTTTCGGGGTAGCTAGTAGTTGCACTTGATAGTAATATTAGGGCTTCATTTGGATTGCCATTAGATAATGCTTCCTGTCCATCTACAAATTCTCTTATTGAATAGAGTTCCCTCAATTCTTGTTCGTATTGCTGTTGCATTTCCGTAGATTCTTGAATTCTATTGCTTAAAGAACGAAGAGACGCATGTAAAGGGTAAGCAGATGAGATATTAAGAACACGATAAGCATCTGCTTCAGAATGTAACTTTTCCTTTGATGATTGTTCCAGAAACTCGGGGGGAAGATAAATATAACATTCCATTGATTTAATGTGATTCCCTTGATGTAAGTATATTGTCATCAGATTTGCCCAAATAAAATAGTTTTCTGGATTATTTTTTAGCAAATTTTGATATATTTTCACTGCTAAATCATATTCGTGGATTTCTGATAGTAGATTAGCAACAATCAAAATTTCATCTGATTTGTCATAAGGAAGGCTGGCTAAATTGTCCTTTATTGCTTTTTTAAGATCACTAAAGTGTTGAATAAAACTACTAAGAAAATGTTCATCCTTCCAGATGAATAGAAGTGAATTTATTTCTCCTGGAAGGTAACAAGCATAAATTTTAGTTGTAGCTTGAATTATCTCAGATGATATAGTTTCCACTAATAACGTGGTATCATCTATGATTTCATCTAATTGCTTCGTTTCTTTATGCAATACAAGCAACCTCCAGGTTACTATTGAATTCTGGTGGAACCCCTTGAATTCAAATCATATTTTTAGGTTCTAATATGATTCTCTATAGTTATATTCTGGTATGAAATAAATAAATACATTTGTTGTATTTAAAGCTTGCTAACCGTTGAATTTATGAAGTATAGGATTTTTTAGCTTTTTTTTATCTTATTTATTTGATAATCACTTTATTACTTGAATTCGATAAATTTTTTTAACAGATGAACTTTGTGCAAAACCTTTTAATCACAATAAATTAAAGAGGCAACAACTCCTATGTTTAATTCTAATCGAAAAATTGCGTATCTTGAAACTGAAGGTTATGAATTCTGTCCTACTTGCGGTAAACTCTTAGAATTTACTAGATCAGAAGTTAGGTGCCCAAAATGTGGTTTCATCAGAAAGAACGGTGATGCTTCAACGAAGAGTACCCCTATCATAGAAAAAACCACTGAACTTCATAATGTAAAAGATGGTGAAACAAAGAAGACTCAATCTTCAACAAACAATAAATCATGGGAATATTATTTTCCATATATCAAAATCAGACCTCTTCAGAGGCAAATCATAGATATAATCTCAAAATGCTACGAAAAAAGAGCTCATTCGATTGTGCAAGCTGCAAATGGTATAGGGAAAACAATTGCAACATTATCACCCCTTTTGCAATATACCATAAACGAAAACAAGACCATAGTTTATTGTTGTAGAACTCATCAACAACTTTCTAGAGTTATTTCTGAATTGAAAATGATAAAACAATTAGCTCCTGTAACGGGGATTGCACTTCGAGGAAGAAGAGAGTTATGTTTACATCCTATCATACAAAAATATTCAACAGATTCAACAAATGCTGCTGAAATATGCCGTTATTTAAAGAAAGATGGTAAATGCATATATTTCGCCAATCTTGCAAAAAAAGATAAATTAAAAAAATTAGCTGAAATTACTGCGAATCAAGTTTTTGATAGTAAGGATTTGATGGAAATTTCTAAAACACTAGAGGTATGTCCTTTTGAAGTATCAAAAAACCTTGTAAAAGATGTTAATGTAGTAACAGCTAGTTATCAATATCTTTTCAATCCCCATATTAGAACAACGTTTCTCAATAGTCTAGAAAAGGATTTATCTGATATTATAATTGTGATAGATGAAGCACACAATTTACCTTCTACTGCTATAGATGCTAGTAGCTCAACTCTTTCTAATTATACACTAGATCGAGCGATGGACGAAGCTCTGAAATTAAAACAAGGAACAGAATATGACGTTATAGAAGCAATTTCCTCCGTTCTCAAAGATAGTTCCAAAGAACTCGATCCAGAAACTGAAGTAAGAATTGATCCAAATGACTTCTTAAGGAAAGTAGAAAAACGCTCAAAAATTGAAATCAATTCAAATGTTGTTCATGCGATTGGAAAATTGGGAGAGCTAGTTAAAAATGATCAAGCGAAAAGAAATAAAGCTCCAATTGCTTTTTCTTCTGCAGTTGAAAGGCATCTAGAACATCTTTTGGAATCAAAGGATAGACATGATTATGCCCATTTTATTTCTATGTACCAGTCAAAAAGAGGAGATTCACAACCTAAACTCATCTCATTATCTTTAGATCCACGAACAGTAACAGAAGAAATCTTCTCCAAAGTTTATTGTTCAGTATCTCTCTCTGGGACATTAGATCCTATTGAATCTTATATTTCATTAATAGGAATGCAAGATAGAGAAATACTTGAAACTTCTTTACCCTCTCCTTATGACAAAGAAAATGTTTTTACTATTGTTGTTGATAAAGTTTCTACAAAATTAGCCGATAGAAATAAGGTTACTTTTTCAATAATGGTTAAAGCGATAGAAGATGCTATTAAAGCAACACCAAAAAATGTTGGAATCTTTTGTGCAAGTTATTCAATACTGAATAGCCTTATAGATGCCGGTTTAGAAAAAGTGGTTTCAAAGCCCCTTTACATTGCTATGAAGGGTATGTCATCAAAAGAAAGTGATGAATTAATTCAAAAATACAAGAACGAAGCAAAAAAAACAGGTGGAGTACTACTTTCGGTGTTAGGAGGTAGAGCATCGGAAGGAAGTGATTACCCTTCTGAACAAATGCATACAGTAATAATTGTGGGTATTCCCTATGCAAGGCCTTGTCCTACTGTAGATGCTTCGATTGAGTATCTTGAAAGTAGATTTCCAACGAAAGGACGTGAATTTGGTTATAATATTCCAGCATTAACAAGAGCCTCGCAAGCCGCTGGGAGACCAATAAGAAGTTTGGAAGATTATGCGGTTGTAATTTTACTGGATTATCGCTTTGCCAGATATTATTATAAAAAACACATTCCCCTGTGGTTGACGCAAAATCTTAAGGTTGTTCAACCTAAAAATGAATCAATATACATGAATGTAAAGAAATTTTTTGAATATCATTATGATTAAATTTTCCATTCAGAAACAATTTTATTCTCTTGATAAAAAATAAGGTGATGAAAGCAACTTTTATCCTTCCATTAAGTGAAAACATTGTAAAGATTTTGGAAAAAATAGCTGATAATTACAAGACTGATGTTAAGAAAGAAGACATGAAAGATGGTTATTTCATTTTAGCAAAACCTAAACTACAAATCGCCTCCGCTGTCGAAACTAGCAATTATATTATTCATGTTTGGGGTGCATCGGAAGAAGACATTAATTACCTAACAACAATGTTTGACAACCCCATACGAACATCCTCTGAAAAACTATCTACATTAGAATTTGCTCAGGAGCTTTTAATTCTTCCAAATATTGATAGTTTATCTAAAGACGAAATCATAGATTCTATGCATCTGAGTGAACAAGATTATGATCAATACAAAAAGCTGTTAAGACTATCTGTGATGAGACAATCCCCTCATGATGCAGTGGAACAAATATATAAAATTCTTGAAAAAAAACAGTAATAGATATTGTAACTCTTCTAATCTCCTTCTTCTGAAATCTGTTCATCCGGCAGATATTTAATATTAATTTTTCTATTATAGTATATGAAATATGACAGTAAAGTGTTCATTCTTGCTTTTTTATTGATAATACCACTTTTAGCTTACAATGTTGCTAGTTCTACAGCTTATACAAGTGTACATCCTGAAGAAAAAGTAGTCGATGAGATCATAACAGATACTTTTACAGGTGTCACAAAAATAACTATGTTTAGCGGTCCCGATTCAGCTTATGATGTTGTGTATAACTCAGTATTAAATGCTACAACCTCATTCTATCTTGAAGTATATACTCTATCCAGTGAAGCATTAGTTGATGCATTAATAGCTGCTAAAGGTAGAGGTGTCAATGTGATTGTTCTGTTATCTCATGATAGAGTTAGCGTATATGAAGATAATTATACTGTAGAATCGGCTTATAGATTAGATAATGCCGGTATAGATGTTTTGTGGACAAGTTCAGCTTTCAGATTTACTCATGCAAAATTCTGGGTTGTTGATAACCAGACTGCTTATGTCTATTCAGGTAATTGGGCACCATCTAGTATTCCAGTATCACCAACAGCAAGAACAAATAGAGAGATGGGAATAGCTTTTAATGATACCTCAATTGCAACATATTATGAGGATGTTTTTTTTGATGATATGCTGATGTCTTCCCCTTATACTGATCTACCGCATATAGAGTATCTTCAAGCTGAAGATAGTGGAACATATACACATCCATTTACACAAACTACTATTACAGAATATGCTGAAGTTACTCCGATATTCTCTCCAGATAATAGTTACGAACTTATTTCAGAGCTTATTCAGTCTGCTCAGAGTACAATAGATGTTGAACTACAATATATTAAATTTGATTGTGACGCTTTAAACGACTTAATTGATGCTGCTTTAAGAGGTGTTTCTGTAAGAGTTCTAATTCCTAAACCTGGAGTGTCTAATGAAAATGTCACTGAAGTATTAATTAATGCTGGAGCTTCTGTTAGGTTTTTCAAGGGATTGGGACATAATCACAACAAATACATTTCAGTTGATGGTGAAAAAGTACAGATTTCAAGTATAAACTGGTCCAACAACTCTTTTGTGAATAACAGAGAGGCAGGAGCTATCGTTAAAAACCCAACTGTAGCAGACTACTTCAAAGAGATTTTTGATTTTGATTGGGATCAAAGCGAAGTACCTTCAGGTTATATGTCTCCAATAACAGTAATATCACCTAAGAATGGAGCTATAATTTCAGGCACTCATACTTTTCAAATCGCCTTTAATCTACTAAACTTTACATCAGGCGGATTATACATTGACGATTTATTAGTTACTTCATGGAGTAATCCAAATGGCACTGTAACATTTGATCTTATTACAACATCTATTTCTGATGGTTATCATCAGATAAACGTGACTGGAGATGTTGATGGTGGTGATACTATAACAACAGACCAACGTGTAAACATTATCAATACTGATGACTGGAAATTATTGATAACTGAAGTTAGATTTGATGCTTCTAACGAACCAGAGGGCGAGTACTTCGAACTGTATAATTATTTCGATTTTACTATTTCTATAGGTAGTTGGATATTTTCTGATAAAGAAGATGATTATGTTTTACCCACTGATGCAATAATTGTATCTGAAGAAGTTCTCATCTTTGCAAGAGATGAAGCCGTATTTATAAGCGAAATGGTTGATTTAGGTGTAGATTATAATCTTCCAGACTTTATTTACACAGATATCCTACTTGCTAATACAGGAGATGAGTTAATCCTTTATGATTCAGATGAGATAATTAGAGATGCTGTAGTATGGGGTTCAGGAAGTGTATCAGGAGTAGTTGCATGGTCTGG
>JAUVXQ010000098.1 GCA_030603505.1 Candidatus Heimdallarchaeota archaeon
TCAAGCCATGACGATGTTTAGACGTGGTATATTCTACTTTTTTCTTAGTATTTACTTAAAAGAATTTCTTGGAGTATCAAACACCGAGATGACTCTTTTTGCAACATTGCCAATGGTTGTAAATATTGTTGCTCAATCTACATTGTGGGGTAGAATTTCTGATCGATTCAAGAAAAGAAGACTACTAATTATCTTTGGTGAAACATACGCAGCAATTGGTTATCTTGTGGTGTTTTGGATACATAAAAGTGTTGGAGCGAATAACAGTTTAAGAGCTGCAGCTTTTGTAATAATTATAGGTTTTACAGTCATTGAAGCTGGATGGAGCAGTAGCAATTTAGGTTGGTCAACTCTAATTGCTGATTTAACTAAAGATACAGAAAGAAGCAAAGTCATGGGTAGGTTGCAATTTGTTGGTGGGATAGGAAATGTTTTGGGGGTCACAGCTAGCGGATTTCTCTATAAAAATGGTTTTGGGTTTTGGGATGGTTCTCTCTTCTATATCTCATCTGGTATTATGGTTTTTAGCATAGTTGCCTTGTTTTTAATTCCTGAATCATATGCTGATTTAGACGAACAGATAGAAGAAAATAATGTAAAACAAGAAATTAACTCAGATCTTGCATTAAAAAATCGTAAGAAGCCTTCATCTATCTGGAACTGGAAACTGTTTGTTTGGTTAATTATTATTGTAGCTATAGTAAATATCGGTGGAAACAGCATAGGTCAAATGATTCAAATTTATACTCGCTTACCAGACACATTTGCAGCTTCTGATATTGTGATAGCGCAATTAAGAAACACAAGTAGCATTGCAATGATTATAGCGGGTTTAGCTATTGGATTTTTCACTACTCGTTTCGGTGATGATCGTATGTTACTTATTGGTTTTTCGTTAGTATTTATAGCTACTATTTCCCTTCCTTTCACTTCTAGTATAGTCATTTATTTCATTTATATGGCTCTTAAGGGTACATCGCGGGTTTGGATACAAACAACTTCTTATGCCATGGTAACAAGAGTCGTTCCTCTTGAAAGAAGGGGGAGAATGATGGGATATTATAACGCTGCTTTCTTTTTAGCATGGGGATTGGGTGGTACAATTCTAACAGGACCAGTAGCTGATGCCATCGTTGCCTCTAATTCTGTTATAATTATGATTTACACAATTATGGTTCTTGTAATGGTTGGATTGTTGATATATTTACTTTCACAAAAACTACTTCCGGTGAAAAAAAAGAAGTACATAAATCTCTCCTGGTTGATAGGATTTATTATTTTATTGAGTACTGGAATAGCTTTTCTCGCAAAACCGATTACAAATGCTATAATTGTTTCTAGAATTTCTGACCCTAATCTCTATCTTTCTTCTCTATCTTCATATGCGAATAGTGTTATGGCTTCAGTAACTGATTTTGGTTTAGATGCATATGCATATATTATCACTTTTTATATAGCTGCATTAATAGCTGCTATAGGTATTATTGCGTATCTCTTCCTTCGACCAAGTAGTTATAAGCAATTTAAATTAAGAAAACATATTTCAGAAGAAGTGATTTAATGTTAATAAGAAGAATTTCTTACAATCAAAGAGTTTAGGCGATAAAATGGTCAATGAGTTTATAATTTTTTAGCTTTTTCCCCATAATTGTTTCAATTAGATTAAAGTCATTCACGTTAAATGTCAATGTAACTTTTGAAATAGAGTATTATTTGATAAATGTATATTAATGTGTTTAAGGAAATTACTTTGTTTGAAACCAAAATATAAAATAAGTAAGTTTAATAGTGTTTGTCTTAAATGATAACTCCAAGAAAATAGAAGAGAGGTGTTTTCCTTGAATTTAAAGAACATAGAATCTGTTCCACTTTTTCTGCATTTTTCTATACCTATTGTCACTTATATTATTGATAACAAGGTCTTTGCTTGTGAGGATGATATGCAGACAACAGAAATGTACCCAAAAAGAGCTTTTGAATTGTTACACCAAATTTACTCTTTAAAAATAGGAAAGGAAATTATTCCTAAAGAATTCTATATACATTTTAAGAACAACACACCACCAAAACCTGAAAAGCCATTTCACTGCCTTATAGGAATAGGTCAATACGAGGGTCATGTTGGTCTTATAGGGTGTTTAGATCTTTCAATACGAGAAACGATGGATGAAAGCCATCCTATTGAATTATACGATTTCGTTTACAACAACAGAAGATTAGATTTTGTTGTTTCACTGACTCCTCTTGAAACCTTTCTTATTTTCGCAAACTTAGTTACCAATACATATTGTAATCATAGTTTATTCCTTCATAAACAAATAGACATGAAAACATTTGATGAAACTAGAATTAAAGAGGAAACAAAGAATAATCGCACATTTTCAGAAGATCCAATAGCTTTTTTTGCTATCGACTATTTTGGTTTTATTCGAAGGAGTTTACTTTCCAATAAACTAACTCCCTATGAAATACTACGAACAGGTGGAACAGTTATTTTAGAAATTCTTTCTACTATTAAACAAGTTCAATCTTTTATTGAAGAAATGTTGCAAAAAACGTTAAAACATGAAAAACTTTCGTTAAACACAAAAATCCTTTATTATACCTTATTTGATCATTTATCAGAATCTAATTTACCTATTGGCAAAGAAGTAGAACAGTTTTACTATCAAAACCAAGATATTCTCAAAGGCTTAGACGCAGAGGTAAGAAAAACTCTCCCGCCTCGAAGAGAAGAAGATTTAGATACTCCATTGTGGAAATATAGGTAATTTTTCATAAGACAAACTTTAGATTCGAATATTTTTAAGAAATTTACAATTTTTGAACTTGGAATGCTAGACAAGTTGCACATTATTGATAAACATTCTTTGAGAAAAGTAGTAACAGCGTATTCCAACACCATACTCAACACAATTCTAAAATACAACAATAAGGAAAGGTAGTAATGCTTTCTTCCCGAAACACCTTTAATTCCCCTTTTTTATATTCATTTGAGAAATAATGTACGGAAGACCAATTACTGAAAATGATGTTATTCCTTTACTTAAGAAATTAATACAGTTTAACACTGAAAATCCTCCTGGTAGAACCATTGACGCTGTAAATTATATTGCAAGTGTTCTAGAGCTTATGGATATTAAACATAAAATTCATGAGTATGTAGATGGTCACGCTAACTTGATAGCTGAATATGGAGAAGGAGAAGAGAGCGTTATATTATGTGGACATATTGATGTAGTTCCTGCTGGAGATGGATCTAAATGGTCTTACCCTCCTTTTAGTGGCGAAGAACATGATGGAAAAATCTATGGTCGTGGCTCAACTGATATGAAAGGTGCTATTGCTTCCTTCATAGCTGTAATCAAATATCTCAAGCAACAGAATGTTAAATTGAATGGTAAAATAAAACTCTTGATTACTTCTGATGAAGAAATAGGAATGGAAGGTGCTAAAGTATCACTGAAAACAGGTGAGATGGAAAACTGCACCTTCATCCTTGTAGGAGAACCCACTGAGTTAAAAATAGCCAAAGCTCAAAAAGGAGTACTATGGGTTAAAATTAAGATTAAAGGAGAATCAGCTCATGGTTCTACCCCTCATTTGGGTGTCAATTCAATTGAAGCAGCAACTGAACTTATACCTAAAATGAAAGAAATAGTTCCTGATCTCAATCATCATCTTCTTGGCAAATCCACATTGAATATTGGACAAATAAAGGGAGGAACAGCCCCAAATGTTGTACCAGAGTATTGTGAATTCACATTGGATTATCGCATTATACCCAATGTAGACCGTGAAACCATTAAAGAATCAATTCAAACCATTATAGGTGATTTCAATAAAAACAATAAATCTCAAACAGAAATGGAAATTATGCAAGATACACCTTCAATTGATATGACCCAAGAATCAAGATTCTTAGATCTTCTCAAAAGAAGAGCTGAAAAAGATAACTACGGTTCAATCTTTGGAGTAACTTTCGGGACTGATGGAGCTATCCTCGTTCCCGAGAATAACACAGCTTTTGCAATATTTGGACCTGGAAGGTTAGACAAGTTGCATGTTACTGATGAATATACTTTGAAAGAAGAAGTGGTATTATATTCAAATATCATACTCGATACAATTCTAAAACACTACAAATGAAAGCATTAAAAGAGGATGTTAGAAGGAAGATTTTTTCCCGAAACACCTTTAATTCTCTTTTTTTTATGTTAATTTGAGAAATGATGTACGAAGGAACAATTACTGAAAATGATGTTATTCCTTTACTAAGAAAATTAATACAATTTAATACTGAAAACCCTCCTGGCAGAACTATTGAAGCTGTAAAATATATCGCAAATATTCTCAAATCAGGAGGTATCAAATGTGAAATCCAGGAATATAAAGAAGGCCATGCTAACCTAATAGCTGAATATGGTGAAGGGGAAAAATCTATTATTCTAACTGGTCATATTGATACTGTTATTTCAGGGGATAAAAAGCAATGGACTTATCCTCCTCTTAGCGGAGAGGAACATGATGACAATATTTATGGTCGTGGCTCAACTGATATGAAGGGTGCCGTTGCAGCATTTATAGCACTTCTTTTTGCTTTAAAAAAAGAAAAAGTAAAGTTAAACAAGAAAGTAGTGTTACTGATAACAAGTGATGAAGAATCATTAATGGAGGGATCCTTTGATGCACTAGAAAGAGGAATTATGAATAATTGCGATTTTCTGCTTGTTGGTGAACCTACAGAGTTGAACATTGGAATAGCAGAAAAAGGAATGTGTTGGGTAAAAGTAATAGTTCATGGAATAGCTTCTCACGGATCAAGACCTGAATTGGGTGTCAATGCTATCGAAGCTGCTTCAAAATTGTTTTCAAAATTAAAGAAAATTATTCCCCTTACAAAGCATTCTCTACTAGATTACTCAACTATTAACATTAGTACAATTAATAGTACTTCCGCAATAAGCCTTTTACTATCTCCCACCTCCCTCAGTAAGCGTTCTGAAGAGTCGCCGTACGTGATAGAGGGTGACAGAATCACTAGTAAGAAGAGTGACTGAAGAAAAAGAACGGAGAAAAGAGGGAGGTTCACCTAAGCGGAGCATAGCATAGAAAAGAACGAGTAAAACAACAACCATGACATAAAGGTAACGGACAGCAACATGTTGAGTAGTGGTTTTAATACGCGGAGCCTTAACCAGTCTAAAAGCTGTTTCTATCCCCCATCTACGCCAATATGACCGAACACCTTGTGCATTTACTCCCCAACTGA
>JAUVXQ010000133.1 GCA_030603505.1 Candidatus Heimdallarchaeota archaeon
GGAGAGTTACACAGATATCTTGAAGTGACAACTGAAACATTGATGAACGACAAAGTTCAGGAAGAGAAGAATTTCATTGAAGCCCTAGGTGTAATGGCTGAACTTTTCATGGTAGTAGGAGTTGTAGCCCCAATTTTCTTCATAGTTATTTTTGCTATGATGTCAATGCTTGCTTCCGGTGAAGGTGGTGGTGGTTCTAATGTTATGATGGCTATACTTGTTTATATCATCATACCTGTTAGTTTATTAGTTATTATTCTGTTGATAGACGCTCAGCAGCCGGAGATTTAGGTGGTAAAATGGCAATACAAGATGAAATAGAAATAAAAACAAAGCAATTTCAAATAACTCAAAATATGATTTATTATGCAATAGCAATCGGTGTAGGGCTTTTACTTGTAGTTTTAGGAATAATCGATTTTGCTTTAACAATGTTGGGAAGCGATTTTGTAGATATATTAGATATTAACGATTTTGTTATACTTGCTCTAATAGTGTCTATTGGTTTACCAGTTTTCTTAGTTATATACAGAGAAGAGAGACGACAATCAAGAGTCGATGAAAACTTACCATTTTTACTTAGAGAAATATCAAATGCTCAACGAACTGGAATGTCCCTTCCTCGAGCAATAAAAGAATCTGCAAAACGAAATTATGGTCCTCTAACACCTGAATTGAGAAAAATGTCTAGCAAAATATCCTGGGGAATTCCCTTCAGCAAAGCTATGACAGATTTTCAAACTTCAATCAATACTGCAATGTCTCAACGAGCAACTTTGTTGATTTTAGAAGCAGAGAGATCTGGAGGAAACCTTGAAAACGCTTTTGAAGGGACAGAAAAACATGTACAACAGCTTTTAAATCTCAAAAAAGAAAGAGAAGGGGCAATGAAACCATATATTTGGATAGTCTATGCAGCGTATATCATATTTATCGTAGTAATAGTCATCTTATTTCAAACATTTTTCTATCCATTTGGTTCAGCAGATATCTCTTCCGAGGCTACTGCAGGTTTCTTTAATATGCTCATAGACTTAGAAGCGTTGAAAGTTCTCTTCCTGCATATGTTAGTAATTGAAGCTTTCTTTGCAGGACTAGTAGCAGGAAAAATGTCAAAATTATCAGTAAAGGCTGGATTGATGCACTCAGTAGTACTTATGTTTCTTGGTTGGTTTGCATTTAAGATATTAATACAAACACAGTTGATTTCGATAAGTCCTACTTAGTTAAGAAATAGGAAATAAGAAAATTATATGGTGATCTGATGGGAAAACTAGAAGAAGATATTAAAAGTCTCAAGGAAACAGTTGAAGAACTGAAAAAAAGTGTTAATCAAATTGCTTTTAACGTCATCCGACTGATGGGCACATTAGAAAAAGGCATTAAAACATCTGGAGCAACAGTATCAGATGAGGGCATAAGTTCTGTTTCTGTAGATCTTGGTCCTATTGAAGAAAGAATAGAGAAATTAGATAAATCTATGGTCACCAAGGAGGACGTCGAAGAAATTGCTGCACAGCTGAAAAAGCTATCTTCAGATAAAATAACTAAAGCCGAAGCTATGCAAGAACGAGCTTCAAATCTCCTTGAGAAGGGTATGGAACTAGTAGAACTTGAAGCTACTTTAGCAGAAGTAAAATCGCTATTGGAGGAAAGAATCTTAGATTCAAAGGAAGAAGAACAAAAAGGTGACCAATGAAGTGAGTAAGAAAAAAGGAGTTAGTTTTGTCACATTTCTACATCAAAAAAGGGCTCAAATAAGAGGTATAGATTTTGCTCTTGCCTTACTAATTTTCATTTTAGCATTCAGCCAAGTCATATTAGTTCTAACTAACTTGCTTATTCCATCTTTAGTTCAATTAGAAGCATATTCTCAGGAACAAGAAGTCAATAAACACTTCAGCAATGTTTTTCTTACTCAGGGGACACCTACAAGTTGGGGTACAATACCAACAGATGTTTTACCTAAATTCATGTTAGGTTTACAAAGTACTCATAGCTCGCTAGATTTTACAAAAATAAATAGACTTGTATCTGGGGTTTCTAGCTATTGGGCTATTGATTACGTATCTGTTAAGACTTCTTACTCTATGATTAAAGATTTTGTAATAGAAATAACTTCACCCATTAATATAGAAATTAATTCTATGGAAGTATTTTACACATATATAGAAGTTAAGGGAGAAGTGTTGGAATATTATACTCCTATAAAAGGGGCTAATATATGGGCATTCGCTATCGATAGTGAAAATCAAGTTTCAACCAATTCTACTGCAACAAAAAATATTGATGATTCAATAGCCTTCTCAGTAAACATTCCAATAAATGCAGCGGATTATTATGTTGTTGCTATTATTGCAGAAGTAGGTGGAATTTATCAAGATTATGACGTAAAACATCTGGAAAGGATAGGTTTTCCTTTAGATTTTGAGTTTAGAGACTTTGATATCATCCCTTTCATTCAAGAAAGTGATGATTCACCCTCTTCAGCAATAGATATTTCTTATAATAAACTATCAACAGAAAATGAAGTTAGCGCAACAGTAGTTTTTCCTTTTGAGGGCTTAGACGTTCAATATTTCCAGCAAGATATGATATTAATAGATGTTACTGAAGAAGGAGATATATACCAAGCTCTTAATGTTCCAGTTCCTTCATCGGGGTTTGCGGTAGTTATTATTACAGAACAAACAGGTAGCGATTACCGTGTAGGTTACATAGGTATTCCCATGCTGCTTTCTCCAGAGCACGGAGGATACTTTGGAGCTACAGATAAACTAGCTCAAACTACTATTTCTATGAATCAAATGATAACTATTCGGGATATTTTAGTTAAATGTCAGATATGGTATGGGTGACCCAAAATGATAAGATTATCAAAAGCAAAAAAAGGACAACTTTTTATCATTGAAGCATTTATTGCTGTTTCTGTAATGATCATCATGGTTACAGCATTATATGAAGTACAATTAGCTACTCAGTTAACCCCAACGCTAAATTTAGAAGATGAAGTTTTCATTACTATAAGGGCGCTAGATAATACTGGAAATTTAGATAAATATCTTTATTCTCTTGAAACGGGAATAACAGCAGATATTGAACTGTACAAAGAAATAATTGAACAAGCTATCTATGGATCTTTACCTGATAATGGTCAATTTCTATTATTTTGTGAAAACGTTACAGTATCTGAAGTGATACCAGAAAGTTGGATAAACCAACATCTAACCCTGCCAGATAGCACAACTGGGATAGACTATTTGGTAACAGAAGTAAACGGAAAGTTTACAGAGTATATTTTCCATTTCCAATTTTGGATAATAGGTGTTTAAAATGAGGATTAAGAACTCTTTGATTAAAAATCGAAAAGGACAGGTTTTCTTATTACTTGCAATCGTTATAATGATATATTTAATCCTCTTATCTACAACAGTCTTTCGTATTACCCAGAGTCCATTCGTGGAACTTGCGCCAAACCAAAACCAAATTATGAATTATATAGATAATTCAGTAAGCTCAATATATGATTTGGCATATGCTGGTATTGCTCAATTTTCACAAGGAACCTCGATGAGTGAGGTTAATGATTCGATAATAAGTGGGTTAGCAACCATAGAAGCCTATCTGGACAATCATAATATTCCATCATTGATACGACACAAAAACGACATTGTAATAAGTCAGAATTCTGCCACGTCTTCAGATGTTTATATTCAAATCTATTGCGAAATATCAATTCTTGTCGATAGTTTAGAAATATATTTTAGTGCAGATTATACTGTGAATGTTTCTTTCCATCTGGAACGGTCTTCTATAGTTGGAACAGAAAACGACCTCTATCTATACAAAATACAAAATGGCTTAAAAACCATGATAAATGATGCAACAGTATCCATTATTCCCTTTACATCCGCATCTAAACAAGGAGATGGGAGTTTTCAATTAGATTTAGAACTCGGACAAGAAATAACCGCAATCTTTCCACATAATGTTATATTAACTATGGAAATTTAGAAAAAAATAGATGTCTCACTCGACATCTATATCGATTCCATCTTCTTTCTCTTTGTGTATTCTATCTATGGTAACCTCAAGAACACCATTGTTGTACTTTGCTTTTGCTGTTTTGATATCAACAGGAACAGGGAGCGCAACAGTTTTTTCATATTTTCGTG
>JAUVXQ010000138.1 GCA_030603505.1 Candidatus Heimdallarchaeota archaeon
CATCATTTGAATATATTTTTAGTCTATTTGATAAAATTCTTCAATCAACCTCGATATTATTTTTAGCAAATAAAACAGATTTACCAGATTCAGTACCTTTCCCAGATTTACTGCAGGATCCAGCATTTCAAGTAATCATGGATGATATTAATCGTTCAGTTTCCATTTATCCTGTAAGCATTAAAACTGGTGAAAATTTCTATACAGCTTTTGACTGGATTATTTCCAGGATGACAGGTAGAACACCATTGAGAGAAGAAGTTAATCCTAAAAGAGTTATTATTCTTCAAGAAGGTGGTGTTCCCGCATTTGATCATACTTTTGATAAATCAATAGAAGAGCATGACAGTACTCTACTGGGTGGTTTAATTAGTGCTCTAAACATCATGGCTTCAACTATTTTTGAAAGTGAATCGGTGATGGATGTTGTCAAACTTGGTGTGATTAAAATGGTAATTCGAAAGATGGGAGCTTGGAGTATCGTATTATTCGTTGATCGAGATGATAGTGAATCAAAAGCACAAGCTCTAGCTGAAGAGATTCTTAATGCTTTCATTGAAGATAAAGAACGTGATCCAACGAAAGAAATGCCTAGACAAATCAAATATGAATTTTTGTCTAAAATCCCTGAAATAGCAATATTGCTAGATCAACAACCATTAAAAAAAGAAGAATATTGAGGAAAAGAAATGATAAATCCAAATATAAGTAAAGAGCCAGTTTTGGTATTTAGTATCTTCAAAGACTATGGTCCTGAAATTTTGTTTAATAATTCTACTCTTGAAGAAAATATAGCTCTTACTCTGGTAATGCAAGGAATGACTTTAGTTGAAATGGATAAAGGTTCAATTGGAAGAGTAGATGGAACTAAGAATCCAAAAATGCTTGGACCGCTTCCGGTACCTGGAAATGAACAATTGAAAGCAATAGCCATTCCTTTTGAAACAGAGATAACATCCTCAACAGATGAAAGAATTGCGGCAGCAGGTTATCGTCTATGTGTAGCTTACTTCCTTTTTGAAGGAAGTGCTGTTAGAGATGTTTTAGATAGTTATGGACTAATAGAACCATACTTCACTCTAATTGGTAGAAGTCTGCAAAAAGAATCCAACATCAACCCTAGTACAATTAAACAGCTCTACACAAGAATGATAGATATGTTCTCTGGAAAAATACCTAGAATTTACGCTATTAATGCTGATAATTCTCTTAAAGAAATGATTGGTAAAAGATTGGAATATGCTGATACTTATCTTCTCTGTGATTTGGATAAGAAAATAATGTATATTCTATTGTATAACCCCTCAATGGATGTCTGGAGAAGAAGAGATATTTTCAAAGTTGCTTCAGAACTTAACTCAAGCATGTTCAGAAGCTCAATGAGAATAAATACCATAGAAGATATTAAAGAAATGGTAAGGATTCTTGAAATTCTAAATATAGAAATTGCTCCTGTTTAATCCTTTTCCTTTTCATACTACTCAATTGGCACAAGGATATGAGTTAAGAGTTAGGCACAAAACTCATCATTGCTAAATCTTCTCGAGAGTGCCACCCTACTTTCTTGTAAAAATCAATTACACCTTCATTGTCAACTTCAATAAATAGATGAACTTTCACTATTTCTTTCTCTCTAAATCGGTTATGGAGTTCTTCCATCATTTCTTTCCCTATTCCAAACCTCTGATATTCAGGATCTACAGCTAAATGATGAACATAACCTCTTCTTCCATCAAAAGCCCCCATAACTACTGCAACAATCTTATCTTGCTTTTTACCAACTATAAATAGATCTTGAGTATAACTTAATGCACGTTCAACTTCTTCTTCTGTATCAGATTTTCCTAAAGTGAGTCCTGTTTTTTCCCATATCTGTTTCACTTCTTGATACATTTCCATAGTGAATTGTTCAATTTTCATTAAGTAAAATTGCTTTATTTGTTAAAATATTTTTCCTATCTAAACATTCTAAAAGACCTAAATCTTTAGTGTTTAATATGACATCCAAAAAGGTCATTTTACTTCTTAGCGGAGGTTTTGATAGTGGTCTTGCCGGATATTTATTACAAGAAGCAGGATATGAAATCATACCATTACATCTCTCCAATGTTGATTTTGCAGGAGAAGAATCAATAGAGAAGAGTATTCAACTGTCTAAGAAATTTGGCTGGGATAAATTTTATGTTATTGATATAGCAGATGCGTTGCAGTCATTTGTTGATAATTGCAAGCATTCCTACTATTTTGTTTTGATGAAAAGATTCATGCTTCAAATTGCAGGAGAAATCGTTAAAATAGAAGATGCAGAGTATATAGGAACAGGAGAAAGTCTTGGTCAAGTTTCTAGTCAAACACTGGCAAATATCTCTGTGATTGAGCAAGCAGCGAGTTTTCGAGTACTTAAGCCTCTCATAACATTTGATAAAGACAAAATAGTTTCTCTGACCAGAATAATTGAAACATTTGATATTTCATCTGGTCCAGAAATATGTGATCTTCTAGGTCCTAAACATCCAATTATTAATGCTACTCTTGAGTATGTATTAAATGAAGAAGTGAAGATTCAAGAATTGAATATAGTCTCAAACTCTCTTGAAAATTTACGGATAATAGATTTAAAAAACTGATATTTCATTTAATAAGTTCTTTAGTATTAAGAATTTCCTCTGCAATCTGGCTATAATTTTTAGAAGCTAAAGTGCGAATTTTGCCATATTGAACCTTTTCAGCGGCTAGAGCCATTCCGAAAGCTATACAGAAATCAACATCTTTGTTTTTAATAATTTCTGCTAATATTCCTGTCATCATTACATCCCCAGCACCTGTTGGATCAAGTTCATTTCTGATTGGAGATTTAAGACTGTAAATGTTTTCACCCTCATTAAATACTACACCTTGTATGCCTGATGTAATGACATTGGTTACATTTATTGGAAGCGATTTGAATATGTCCGAATAGGATTTCTTTAGTGTAAATGCTTCTGCTTCATTTAAAGAAAATTTAGCAATATCAACATCTTCTATGATGCTCTTAACATATTTATTATCAAATTCCAAAACAATTTTTCTATTTCTATCTGTATTCCTAACTAAACCTTGAACATCAAGTCCTATATATTCATGGTTGTTTTTAGCCCATTTAACAGATAGATTAGATATCTCTCTGAATACTGGGGAAATTAAACAAGCTTTAGCCCCCTTCTGTTCTTCTACAAATTCATCAAGACTGTCTGCTTGCGCCAACAAAAACAACGTTCTTTTATCTTTGTAAATTTTATGCAAAAATTTAGTTGACTCTTCACCTATAAGAATCTCTAATTCCAATCTGCTTATAGAAGAAAGATAGTGTAGATAAGCTTCTGGAAAATCTTTGCCAACAGAAGTGATTATTTTAGTTTTCAAAGAGAGAAGAGGTGTAACCATTGTTGCATAAGCTGGAGGCCCCCCAAGAACTGATTTCTCCCTCTTAACTGGTTTAACATCTAAGAATTCTTTATCATCCAAAACTAGATGACTAATCACATTCAAATCAGCATACACAAAATTCCTTTATAAGGGATGTACTTAAGTTTTATTGACTTAAAACAAATAGAAAAGATTTTTGAAGGAGGTAAATTAATATATAGACATGACTACAGAAGAAAGAAAAGTAAGAGATTTTGGATTAATCTTTTACTTCTGGTTTTTACTAGTAATAGCTGCTTACGCCTTTGGTTTTTATGCAATCTATCAACTGGTTGTTAAAAATACAGATTTAGTCCAATGGATTCTTGAGAAATTTAACTCTGTTACAACCGTTTTAGGAGATTATCTTTGGTGGGTAATAGGTGTTGCTGGTGCCTTATTTGTAATAGGTATAGTATTTGCATATTTGCAAGTATGGTTAATGAGTTATATTGGAGCAGAAATTGTTAATACAGTTATTTTTGGTATTCCATTAGTACTCACTGGAGCTGGAATTTACGCCTTCATCGCTTTTAGTGAAGTGTGGATCGGAATTGTTCTAATTGCACCTGCTGC
>JAUVXQ010000148.1 GCA_030603505.1 Candidatus Heimdallarchaeota archaeon
CCAATTATTCCAAAGAAAATTACTTTATTTACAGTTTTTGTAGAAACTTCATTGTAGTAATATTTAGCAATCACTTTTTAAGAACTAGTATGTATTGAAAGATGATAAATCAAAAAAGGTGATGTTTTAGTGAAATATATCGAGTTAAGAAGGCATTCTATTAGAACCAAACCATCTCAACATCTAACACAAGATGGAGTTAATCTAGCAAGAAAAACTGGAGAATATTCAGGAGTTTTTGTGAAGGTTTATTCAAGCAGTGCTCCAAGAGCAATAGAGACAGCTGTTGCAATGGGTTTTGCTATAGATGACATATTAGATGAAGTTAGTATGACTCCTAAGAAAATAGAGAAAGAAGTAGTTTGGGGAATGACTTTTGAACAATATTCTAATGTTATCAACAAAGGAAGAAAAACTTCAGAATATGCAAAAGAACTAGCCACGTTCTTATTAGAATTAATTGAAGATGTCCATGAAGAAGGATCTATTTTGATAATTAGTCATGGTGGTTTAATTGAAATTGCGACAATTGGAAGTATGCCAAATTTAGACTATTCCAAATGGGGAGAACCTCTTGATATATGTGAAGGTGTGAAACTAACAATTGATAAAAAGAAATTCGTTAGTGCAGAAATTCTAAGAATCGAAGATAAATAATAAATTTATTGATTACTAAATAGTTTTCCAACTTCATGAGCCCATTCTTTGATTTTATACTAATCTTTGTTATCAATTTGAAATTCAGGTAGGAGTAGTTCATTTGATACTAACATTTTTAATGAGGTTCCAGTCAATGAAGATGTGACTGAAACAGAGAGTAGCTTTCCGTTGGAAAATTTCTGGAAGGCGAATTTACCTACTAGAAATCTGTTAATTATTATTGTTTTAGCTTACATCATATTGACAATTTTGAGCATAATAGAAGGTGATGGAATAGAGATTTCCAGTAAATTCTTGGCCATCGTAGGACAATATAATCAAAAAGTGTTAGAGGGTCATGTTTATCAACTTCTAACAGCTATTTTTGTTCATGTCAACATTCTACATTTTCTTTCAAATAGCCTTTTTTTATTGATTTATGGGCTTAGAGCTGAAGAAAGATTCCTAAATTGGCAATATATACTAATTTTCATAGTTTCAGCTCTTATAGGAAATTTACTTAGTTTAGCTTTATTTAATCCAGAAACGATTTCATGTGGAGCTAGTGGAGGTATTTTCGGTTTGCTAGGAGCAGATTTGAAACTTGCATATGAGGAGGAAAAGCGCAAGTCCATGTGGATTTATATTGGAACAGGAGTTATTTTCTTTAGTTTTTCTGCTGGAGTAAACGTTAATTTCATTGCCCATGGAGTTGGTCTAATAGTTGGTTTCATTATACCTTTTATTCTGAAAAATAGGAAAACAAGAGAGATACTTATCGAAGTTGAAACTTAATGGAAGTAACCATCTAATTTCTTTGCTTGAGAATACTTCTCTTTGATTTTTCTAGCTGTTACCCACGATTCTCTTACAATTGGTGGGAAATGTTTTTTTTCTTTATAATAGTCTACAAGAAAAGATTTAGTTTTTGAATCTGATGGGTATCCTGAACCAAAATCAATACCATACTTGTTGTGTAATTTTGAAATTTCTCTGTCTCTCTCAACTTTTGCTATTATTGATGCTGCTGAAACAACTGGAAAGAGCATATCGGCTTTATGCTTAGAAACAATTTTAGCCTGAGGAAATTCTTTCTTGAACTCTAGACCATATCTTTTTTCGTTTACATCTGCAGCATCGATGTAAATTTGATCAGGTTTGATAGAGGATTTTTTTATTGTATTAACCATCATTTTTTGTTCTATACGATTCAATGTTGCTTTCTTTCGCATCTCATCTATATCTGCAGCAGAAAGGTGAATGGTTTTGTAATCATTAGCATGTTCTATAATTTTAGAATATATTTTTTCTCTAGTGTTTTTAGAGAGAATTTTTGAATCTTTTACTCCAAGCTCTTTAAGTTTATTTTCCCTATCATTCTGAATTATATATACACATAAGACTAATGGACCGATTACTGGTCCTCTTCCTGCTTCATCAACTCCAGCAATATAAACCTCGTTAGTAACTAGAATCACCTATTTTTTAATCATTCATTTAATATTTCTACAATTTGTAGATAATTCGCTTCTGTCTTTATTCCTTGAGGGTCGAAAACAGTTCTAGAAGATTTCAATCCCTTTTTGTTTAGTTTTTCAACAAGTTCAATAATTGGCATTCCCTTTTCCTTATTTTTTATGTGTTCTCTTACTAAAAAGGGTATATAATAAAACATTGGGATATCATTTACTTCCTCAACTAAACCAGAAAGTAACTTTAAGATCTTTTTAGAACTTGGCAAATTTAATTCTTCTAAATTAACTAACATGTTTTGTATATTCTGAATGTCGTTAATCTGTCCTAGCCACATAGGACCAGTCTTCTCCATTTTATTCTCACAACTCGGACAGTTTTCTCTTCCCAACATGTCAGTAATATTTTTTACTTCAAAATAAGAACACTTGTCACACAAATATATAAAACCAATTTCTTTGTGCTGTTTATTTGCATATTCCCGTCCTTTCACCACTTGTACATGTGTTCTAATGAAGTGCTCATGTTGATATGAAATCAATGGTTTAATTCCTATTCCTATTCGTCCTGCGCTTATTATCATATTGTACAATAGTATTCTAACAGCTATCTCATGGCACAAAAAACTCCTAGTTGAATTAGCATTATAAAGTCTTAAGCAAGCATCTTTGAATTTACCACAAAGAACTTGCAAATCTGTTGATGTTGCAAAAAGATAACCATTTGACATTTTTAAAACATTTAATGACAAATCAATAAATGAAATCGGGGAACCAAATGGATCTAAATCTATAACATCAACATAATTCTGATATTCCAGAAATTCTGAAATAGTTTCTAAGGCATCTTTTTGTTTCGTAAATAGCCTATCTGAAAGCATTAACTCGTCTATATTTTTCTGAATTAGTTCAATAGCTTTGGAATTAATATCACCAGCTACCACTTTTTTAATACGATTATCCGGCAGTTCAGTAAGGATACGGTAGCTTCTGACACCACAACCAGCTAGTGGCTCAAGGATAACAAGATCATTATCTGTTGTCTTCAAGATTGTTAATATTTGTAAAAGAGTTAAATCCCGATTAAATGTCATTTCAGGGTTATAGAAAACAGTTGAATCATAAATTCTATCAGCATCTTTTAGTATAGTAAAAGATGTTTTTCCCTCTTTTACTTTGATAAATTTTGAAGTATCTTCATCCATTGTCAGATTACACCAATTTCATAATTTATTAAGAGAATTTTCTTCTTTTTCTATTATATCCGAAGGTTTTTTGAAATTCAAACCAATAACATAAATTTCTGAACTCTTCATTCTAGATGCTTCAGGTTTAAATAATTTTGTTTTTCCGAAAAAACTCTTCAAACGATTCATGAATTTCTGAAGTTCACTTCCTTGAAACAATTTGCAAACAAGCACTCCATTGTTTTTTAACAAGTTTTCTGCTATATCAAGTACTCCATCAGCTAACATTATTTGTGTGAAATGATC
>JAUVXQ010000106.1 GCA_030603505.1 Candidatus Heimdallarchaeota archaeon
CAGAAATAAGCTGCCAGTTTAAACCTGCTTGGAATACACATCGAGTCATATTTTCATAATAGGAATTATCGTCAGGAGGCCCTGTATCTCTGAAAAACCAACCAGTTCGTACGTTTTCTCCAGGCATGAGCATACAATAAAATCTACATTTATTATATTAATGGTATTACAATATTAAGCAGTGAGAAATGTGAATAGGGAAGAATAATGGCCCAGATGCAATTTTTTAAATGGTAAAATTGCAGCTATTTGAATACCATTTTTCATACTCATCCAAGAAGGATGCTTTTCCCAAAAGGTAACCTTAATGCAAGGATAGTTTAGTGTCTGGGATGATTCAGGGTTCTCAAGAGATAGCAAATGAGATTTTCGAAATTATGAACAATAGCATTAAACCAGAATGATTTACAATGATTTGATATTTGTTTAATCATATCTTTAAAATAGAGTAAAGTGCCCTTTCTCTTATGGTAGAGAAAACCCATACAGAAAGAATAGAAAGAATTAGAGAACGAAATGATATACTTTTTAAAAAATCTCCCAATTCTCCTCTAACTCACGATCAAAAACTAGATTTCAAAGGATTATCCTATTTTCCAATAGACAAAAAATATGAGTTCATAGTTGAGATGAAAAAATTTGAACATCAAAGTGATATTACAATCCCTACTACTACAGGTGATAAAAGAAAATACATTCGTTTTGGTTTTATTGAATTTGAACTTGATGATCAGATGAATATGCTTACAATTTTCAAACCAATTGAAGATAATTATCTTTTTCTTCCCTTCAAAGACAAAACTACTGGTGAAGAGTCTTACGATATTGGAAGATACCTAGAAATAGAGAAGATTTCAAAAGATAAATATCTAGTTGATTTCAATACAGCTTATAATCCCTTATGTGCATATAATGACAATTGGAACTGCTCTTTTACACCAGACGAAAATATCCTCAAGATTCCAATCCAGGCAGGTATGAAGATATA
Source organism: Candidatus Heimdallarchaeota archaeon (assembly GCA_030603505.1). The sequence continues at coordinate 989 of JAUVXQ010000106.1, forward strand.
TTCTGATTATAGAGGTTCACATTAATATTCTTATTTTTTCACTTTCCTTAGGGAGGGGTAAAACCTTAAAGAAGCAGAAGATTTTCTTATCATAATGGATATCTATGTAGTGGACATTGAGACCACAGGTCTTACAGGATTACCTAAAGATCTTGTTGTTGAAATTGCCATAATGCGAGCAAATGTGTTAAAACAAAAAATAACCCAAGTGTACCACTCAATAATTCATTATGACACAAGCACATGGGATGATAAATTACTCAACTCATGGATATTCAGAAAAAGTACTCTATCAGTTGATGAAATACAAAATGCCGAGAAAGATTTAACGACAGTAATTGAAGAAGTACGTCAGATTCTTGCTGGTAAATTTATTGCTGCATATAATAATGCATTTGATTTTGATAAGTTTCTTCGGCATAATCCATGGAATATCACCGAAGAAAGCAATAAAACAAAAACAGCTCCATGTGTAATGTTATCAGCATCAGAGTACCTTAGACCTTCTGGCAAGAAGTATAAAAACAGAAACTACAAATTGGCTCATTCAAGAAGAAGACTTCTTAGTAAGAATACAGAAAGCATCAGTACTAATAAAGAACTTGAAGAGAAGATTGGGGAGTTTGAAGAACATAGAGCAAATTATGATGCGTTTTATACGGCGTGTATACTTCTAGAGTTGTATAAACGGAAACAATATAGAATCATTCCACAGATATATTATGCTCATTCCATGAATATTTATTGGAAAAAACAAGAGAAGAGAGAACTTAAGCTTATAAAGAAAGTATTTCCAGAAGCAGATATAATTAATCCTGCCAAATATGAGAAAAAATGGAAGGATTCTTCAGGAAAGGAAATAATGAAGAAATGTCTTGACCTTTTGAGTAAAAGTGACATAGTTGTCTTTTCTGCAATGGAACTCGATAATGGACACTTTGTTGGGAGAGGAGTGTTTATAGAAGTTAAATTTGCTGAGGAACTTGGTAAGGAAGTGTATTTCCTAAGAGAATATCTAGACAATATTTTTTTGTTAGAAATGTATGATGAAAATGACTGGACTGCTAAATTTGGTAAAGTCAAGTTTAAGAAATAACCATTCACATTTAACAAAAAAGAGAAAATAAGTAGTTTATTTATCTTCCAAGTATTTTTCTAGATTTTCTAGTGTCAGTTGAGCAGTAATTCCCTCTTTATGGGGTTTGAATCCAAGTCGATCATTAATGGAAAGCATTGGGGCATTAGTTGTTGCATTTCCTGTTGAAATGATATTTGCTTTTGGAAATTCTTCCTTTATCTTTAGCAACATCTCAGCTTTCAACCATTTTCCAAGACCACGACCACGATACTTTTCTTGTACACCAGTGAGAAGTTGTTCGACAATAGTCTCCCTTTCAGGTCGGTATTCCATCTCAGTTAACCCTGATATATCCCCATTCGGTTCTACGGTATAGAAAGTTATATGCTTTCTTCCAAGCACTTCTCTTCGTTTTTCTGTATCTCTGAAAAGTTCAGGAGTATAAACAATATCGTTCACATCGAGATCTCCAAGAGGTTGTTGATTAAGTGTCTCAGTATATATTGTGCAATACTTCTCAAGAATGTCATCAGGGATGGAATAGACTAGTTTAAGTTCTGTATCTGGAGAACGCTTAGAACCTTCCACTGCCCATATTTCAACCATATTCCATTCTACTTCTTCCAACTTTAAACGATTCTCAGCAACAGATAGAGCAGTTTGAGCACCAATTTCCTTTAGAAAAGCTTTTCCATCTTTTTCATCTGAACCTGAAATTAGAATAGAATGGTTTTTCTTCTTTCCATATTCACATATTTGTTTCAGTACTATTGTTTCAATTCCTTTGTTCCGATATTTTTTCAGAAGAACTAAATCAAATTGTAGTAAATGCTTATTACCCTCATAAGATGCTGATGTTTCTCGGAATCCTCCGTAAACAACTCTACCTACAAATTTGTTTATCGAACTATCAATAATAGCAGAGAATTGGAAATCTAATTCAGGATGATTTACTTGCATCTTCAAAGATTTTTCTGTGGATTCATCATCAACAAAAGGATCATCAGGATTTGCTTCAGAATGTCTAATTTTTCTATACTCATGATATAGATCCCAATCTTCTTTTGTATAATTCAACAAATTAGCTTGTTCTACTTTGATTTGATTAATATCAAATTTCTCTGTCATAATACTCAATCCTACTTTACATATCTTAATATGTAAAATACCACCATTTCATACTTATATAGTTAATCAAATAAATTGAAATCAGTTTTCTATATTCTCACACCTATCCAGTTTTCTATCTCTGTAAGAGCTTGAGTACAACCTTCATCTAACAGAATTACATGACCACCTTTGCCTATTCTAGCAATGCTTTGATCCCTTGAACTGATTGAAGAAGTAATTTGTTCTATGCCTTTTATTGATACAGCTTTATCATTCTCACTATGAACAATTAATATGGGTTGACTAATATTTCCCAGAATTGGATTAAGCTTATCTAGCAATTTTGCAATTTCTACTAGACTCTTCATAGGTATTTTCTTATAAACCTCCCAATTTTGTGGACTACCAACTAATTTAGAACTTATTTTTTCTACTCTTATCTAGCGAACAAAATGTTGTATGAACCTGAAATTTGTAATAAACCATGATAGGAAATTATAGGGTTTTACAGCTGTTGCACAAGTTATTACTCCACTCAACTCAGGATTTGTTGCAGCTAAATAGAGTGCAAGGACACCACCTAAGGAAGTTCCAACAATAAAGGTTGTTGGACAATCTTCCATAAGAAATTCTAGTTTTCCTTGACAATAATCTACCCAATCTTGCCAGTCAATCTTTAGTAAATCTTTTGAGGAAGTATTATGACCCGGAAGAGTGATGTTGAGAACCTTAAAGCCTTTATTTGCAAGGAAATCCTCTAATGGGTTCATTACAGCACAATTACTGCCTACTCCATGAATTAATAAGAAACCAATTTTGGAATGAGAGGTCACAAAGATAGATAAACCAAATTAAGTATATTACTTTTATTCTCCTGAGTTGATTTTTGTTTTTGAAAAATATATTTAAGCTAGCTAGTCTATACTATTGATTGAATGTTAATTAACGGTAGTGAAACTAACACTCTAATTTCCGAAATTGTAGGTAGGTTAAGGAATAAACAAACAAATCCTGCAGATTTCAGGATAAGCCTTAAACGAATTGGTAATTACTTGGCTTATGAATCTGCTAAGTTTTTGGAAACAGTAGTTTTACCAGTTGAAACACCTTTTGGAACAAGTAATTTTAGAAAAATAAAGAAAAATACTGTAATTATTACAATTTTAAGAGCAGCATTACCCATGTCTGAAGGAGTATTAGAGGTGCTCCCAGAAGCTAAAGTTGGAGTAATATCTGCGTCTAGAGGAAAACAACTCAAAGAAGACGGAAGAGATTTTAGAATTGATTGTACATACACGAGCATTCCATATCTTGAAGATAAGATAGCAATAGTTGTTGATCCAATGTTAGCAAGTGGTTCAACATTACTTTTTACACTCCAACAAATCAAAGAGCAAAAACCTCTCAAAATAATCGTTCTATGCGCAATAGTATCTCGATTTGGTACAGAAAGATTACTGAGAGAATTCCCTGAAGCGACAATAATTGCTGGAGCAATTGATGAAGAACTAAATAAAAAAGGATACATTGTTCCGGGTTTAGGAGATGCGGGTGACAGAGCATTCAACACATGATTTAATCTCATAAGGAGATATTAGAATGGAAAATTCAAAAAAAGAATTAACTGAACAAAAACAAAGAAACTTGCTATCATCTATCAAAAAATTTAGTATTCCATGGAAGAAATTTCTAAGTCCGAATTTGCTATTTCTAGTATTATGGGTTGGTTCCCTTCTATACATGTTTATATGGGCACCAGCTAAACAACCAAGTGATCCAGGCTTTGGA
>JAUVXQ010000101.1 GCA_030603505.1 Candidatus Heimdallarchaeota archaeon
ACACATGGGGTTTCAGTCATCATACCAAGCCCTATATTCTCAACCATTAGTGAATATCCTGGTCCTGATGTTGCTGTCATACTCTTATATCCTCCCCACCTTGCGCCCAAAATACCAATAATTGAAGCTATTTCATCTTCAAATTGAACGAAGTGTCCATTTACTCTTGGTAATCGTAGTGCCATATGTTCTGCAATTTCAGAACTGGGTGTAATAGGATATCCACCAAAGAACTTACAACCTACAGAAAGTGCTCCTTCAGCAGTAGCATGATTACCTGTTGTGAAGTGTTCACCGGTTAATGTTTCTGGTAATTCTAAATTCTCATCACTCATCATTATTACCTCTTTCATCATCTGGTTTTACAACATAAATTGCAAACTCAGGACAAATAAGTTCACAGAAGTGACATTCAGCACAATCTTCAAAACTCTTGCCTTCTATCAATTTAGGGTGGTGATAACCCTTCGCATTAATCTCATCAGACTTTTCTAGAATCTGTTCTGGGCAATAGATAATGCACCATTCACATTCTTTACATCTCTCTTTTATAATGTAGACTTGTGATGATGTGGTCTTGTATTCATCTATATTTGTAAAAGCCGGCCATTCCGGTTTTTTTCTTCGCCTTTCAAGTGACGATTTCATCGAATATACCGTTCTCTAATGATGTCCGCGGGCAAAATTCTAATTATATAAACTTTTATTTTTAACCTTAATTATTAATAATAAACGAACTTATGACAGTTTTTTCATTTATTTGCTAAAAATAAATGGAATTTTATCGTCAGATATTTAGTTATCAGAATTTGGACTGGAATAAAGTGAAAATAGCTTTAAACTGCCTCGGAACGATAAAAACTCGTTTCTAATAACATAAAAACTTAACTAATGGTTTTTATGAAAAACCTTTTTTAGGGAAAAAATTGAAATACGCTTTCAACATAATAAAGAATGATATGTTAACAAGGGATTTATCAATAACTATTCTTGGAAACAGTGGAGTAGGAAAAACAACGTTAATTAAACGTCTTAAGGGGGAAACTATTGAAGATATAAGTCCTACTACTCAAATTGAAATACATGAGAAGAAAATTAAATTGAAGAGTCAATCCTTCAAATCTACTTTCAGTATAGAACGTCATCGTAGCTATCGTGTAAGAGCCGTAGATTGTCCAGGAGACATGAGTCTTTGGCCCTATTGGAAGAAAGCACTTATTGATTACAAAACGAATGGTATTATTTTCATGATCGATCCAAGACAAGATCACAAGGTACAAACCGATGCTCTGACACAAGTTTCGAATTATTTTCTTATGACATTAGATGAGGATATAGTAAAAGCTGAAAGAAAAGCACGTAAAGTAAAAGCCATCTTCTTCCTTCTTGTAAACAAAATAGATCTCCTAGAATATAATAAAGGTATAGCTGATAAAGTCATAAGAGAAAATTATTCAGCAGTTTGGAATCATCTGAAGGAAAGATTTCCTAATTCTGGTCATTACTGGGACGCGATTTCAGCTATTGACGAAACCGAACAAATGTTTGAGACTATTGATGGTATTTTCGAAACTATTAAAAGAGAAATATACGACTGAAATTAACCAAGTATTCACTCAAAAGCTAATTTCACTTCTCAACTTTGTAATTATTTGTATGATTCAATATGTGTGTCACTATCGAAAAGGTTTATTTCTTATTCATTCTTTTTCACTTTGATTAGTATGAATTCATCAAATAAAGAGAGTATCAAGAAAGAAGAAATAGAGAAGACTACTGACGAAGAGAAGACTACTGACGAAGAGAAGACTGCTGACGAAGAGAAAAAAAAGCCTGAAAGATTTGTCTTTAATTGTACTAAATGTGGAGAATGTTGTGAAAAATGGACTGAAATACCCATTTACTTGAAAGATCTTGAAAGATGGATTAATGATGGTTCTTTAAACTATGTTTTACCCTTCCTACAAATGCGAGAAGAACCTCCGTTTAATGTTAAAATTGTTATTCAACGACCATCTATTGAAGGTGATGACCCTAACCCTTCAGGTTGCCCCCTATATGATTATGAAAATAAGATATGTAATCTATACTCTAGTTTACCGATTCACTGTGACGCTTATCCATTGGGATACAATGGCGAAAAATTCTTTTTAGTAGACAGAGAATGTCCTGGAATAGGTAAGGGAACAATGACTAAGGAATTATTATTGCAGATGAGAGATAAAGCTAAAAACCATAATAATTCACAGATATTGTCAGGTTCAATTCTTCCAATAATGAATAGTCTCATTATGGCAAATATGTATAAAAGAAGTCAGGAAGCTATGAATGCCTTATCAGAAGAAGATAGAAAGAAACTTGAAGATATGTTATCTAAAGAGAAAGAGAAAGAAGATTCTGTTTCCTCTGAAGACAGTACAAAAGAAGATTCCACTTCGTCAAAAGAGTAGAATATTTTCTTTATTTTTCTATTTTCAATTGTCATTTTGACAATAAAAAGTTCCTTTTTCTTTTATATGTCCCTGTTTAAATTTCGTGTCTAAGTATTTTCGATTATATTCGTTTGCTTTAATGATAACAGGAATTCTTTCCGTAACATCTACTCCACTATTACAAAGTTCTGATACTTTATCTGGGTTGTTAGTTAGTAGTTTAATTGATTTTAGCTTTAAAGCTTTAATTATATCTTATGCAATTTGTCAACCATCTTTTTCAACCTGAAAAGGGCTCTAATCTAAGAGAAGAAAACTGATTTTTATTAATAAACAATTCTAAATTGCGAAAAATCTTTTTTTGGCTTTTCCCACTTAACGCTTATATTGTATACTTGCGCTGATGAAGGACCTTTTCTAGCATATTTTATTAGTTTCTCCAGATTTTCCTTATCTCCTTCTGCAGTAATTTCAACTGACCCATTGGGTAGATTTCGTACAGTTCCTCCTACTCCAATCGTATATGCAAAATCACGGGTTTCAGCTCTGAAACAAACTCCTTGCACAATACCTGTAACAACAATTTCTACTCTTTGGTTTTTATCCTCTTCTGGCATGATAATCACTAAATTCCCATTTCTTCAAATAACTTTCCAATGAACTCTGGTAATGTTTTCTCACAAGGTCCAATAATTGAGTAATCACTAATTGGTGATATAGGTGTTTCTTCTATATTAAACTCAACAACTATTGCTCCCATCTGTTTAGCAAAGTGTGGTAATGATGCAACAGGATAAACGATTCCTGATGTACCAATCACAAACAGTAAATCAGTCTGTTCGACATAATTCTGAGCCTTGTTCCACTTATCGGGGTCTAACGTTTCATGGAACCACACAACATCTGGTCTTAATAGGTTGATTTTACATGCAGAACAATAAGGTAGTTCTCCAACATTTTCTGCAAATTCACTATTGTCCCATCTTTCATAGTGATTACATGAGATGCATCTTGCATAGCGTATTCTTCCATGAACTTCTACAATATTTTGTGTACCAGCAATCTCATGTAGCCCATCAACGTTCTGTGTAACTACACCGATTCCTATCCCTTTTTCTTCTAATTCAGTAAGTGCTTGATGAGCAGGATTGGGCTTTGCCTTAAGCAAAATTCGCATTCTAGCCCTATACCAATCCCAAACAAGAATTGGATCTTTCTGAAATGCAAAAGGGGTTGCTAAATCTTGAGCTTTATAATTGTTCCACATACCATCTTCACCTCTAAACGTCGGCATTCCAGAAGCTTTTGAAATTCCAGACCCAACAAGTGAGGTTATTTTGAGATTTGATTTAGCTACCTTCTGAACAATAGAATCGATGTTCATCATTATCTATTTATTATCTTAGAATATTACTATTATGGTTACAATTCTCTTTTTTAAGAAAATAAAAATTTAGCTGGTTGTGCTCCAGATAATCTGTATCCTGTTTAATGATAAAAAATAGGAAAAAACAAATAAAAACTACTTATACTTCAAATTTTCTTTTCTTACCCGTTACTTCAAGATATAACTTATCGATGCTATTGCTGTATTCAGGATACCTTAGTAATGCAATTTGAAAAGATATGTCTTTTTCAGAATCAGATAACTTTATGAATTGTTGTTTAGGATTTGTAGTGAGAGCGTAATATTGAGAAATCATACTTGTACCTGAATAACGGATTATTTTTACGACTTCTTCTTCTATTTTTCTTAAAGCTGCATCGATATATTGTTTGTAATTAAGTCCTCCACTTTCGGCATCTGTTTGCAATTTTCCTAGCATTTCTCTACTAAAATCACTTTCCAGACCATTTTTAGCTGATCCTGTGGTTAGATCTACAATAACATTATCGGGATAGTTTGAAAGTAAATCTGGTGTCGCAAACAATACATCAAACTGATTGGGAGGGACATAATTTGTTGGATACAGAGAAACTAGCAATTCCCTTCTTGGTTGAAATGATTGCAACGATGAAAGGAATGGTTTAACCATCTCTTTTGAACATACAACAACTATGGGCTTACCTACAAGTAAAGCATAAACTACTCTATCCTCCCCTTTGTTAACTAATCGCATGAAGAAATATGGTGCAGCTACCGAACGATCAATATCAATTGCCTGAGCTCCTGTAACCCCTTCTTGTGAGGTTTCAAGTACGGAAGCTAAATTTTTAGCCCAATTGAAAATTCTTCCTTTCATATTTTCATCTAGTTCATAACCAGGTTCATACAAAATTAAACCTGAAATTTGCTTTGCTGTATTTGAACTGTGATAATTGAATACTGGGACCTTTGCATACAGTTGTGATTGCATCTGTTCGGGAAGAATGAAAGTTAAACAAGCCATTGTTATTGGTGATCTTTTGCTTTTAGATGGAACACCAAAAAAGAATGAATATGCAACTCCACCCAGATCATGTAAGGGCATTACAGAACTGTCTTCTCGAAGAATATCCGTTGCTGCTGCGCCACTCAACATTCGAATCGCAACTTTCTGAGATTCTTCTTCTGTTAAATCTTGATAATAAAGAGCTCTAGTCCCTACAGTGTCATCAAAAATACTAAAGCATACCTTATTTGACATTGTTTTACCAGTTTATTTATTTCTCTTAAACTTATCTGTATAGGGAACCCCATATGTTAGTT
>JAUVXQ010000153.1 GCA_030603505.1 Candidatus Heimdallarchaeota archaeon
GCAATTAAATACAACTAAGAACAATTCTTCTGTTATTTCTAGGTTCTATGTTTTGGGTTCTGATGAAAATCGCTTGTCACTTCTCGTTGATCTAGGATATGAAAATCTTAACGTGGAGGAATATACTCGAGTGCGATCAGTTGACATGTCTGTTCCCAATTATAATCTCCCGGAGGGGTACATAATAAGAGGTGTTAATATCAAGCAAGATTTCAAAAAGTACCGTGAAGTTATGGGATCAGTTTTTCCGCATTGCTTGAAGATGACTGAGAAATTATTCAAGATGTATTCATCTGCAACATTCTATAATGAAAATCTTGATATCATTGCAGTAGCACCAAATAGTGAATTCGCAGCATTTGCTACATTCAGATTAGATCCTATTAGCAAAATTGTAGAAATCGAACCAGTAGGAACTCATCCTAACCATAGGAAACTTGGATTAGCTTCTGCAGTAATATGTGAAGGATTAAACCGGGTAAAGAAATACAATCCCTCAGCTATAGTTATTCTTGGTGCAGCCAACACTCAAGGAGCTAATCGATTATATGATAAACTAGGTTTTACTGAAAAAACAGAAGTTTATACAATGGAAAAAAGGATTTGACGCGTTTTTCTTTCTTTTAGTCACATCTTGTGACCTCAAATTGAGACTTATTTTTGAGTCTCTAAAAAGTGAATCCGCCTTATATATGTCCTAGGTAGTAGTATAATTAAGAACAAAACTCGGAGAAGAAAAAAAATGAACAGAACCAAACAAAAAATCGAACAAAAAATAAGAAAGGATTACGAACAAGCAAGAATTAAATTCGCGCTCTTAACTGGTGCATGATTGCTGGTCAGAAAGACCCAGTCTGCTCTTATAAAGTGACCAAACATAAAGAAATACAAGAACAAAAAAAATCGGTGAAAAAAATGAACAAAAAAGAACAACTCAAAAATCAAATAAAGAAAGATAAAGAATTAGCCAGAATTAAATTCGCACTCATAACTGGTGTATAATCACCCTGATTCCCTGACAGGTGGGTGGTAGTTCAAGAGTCAGCTCTTGAACACTTGAATTCTGGCTTTTTTTATGTACGACTAATTTTTAATTATGGAATTTTATATTTATTTTCTCTATATCTTATCTAGATCATCTAGATAGGTAGTAGAACCTAACAATTCTGATACATGCGAAATAAATCTAGCACCTGGAGCTCCATCAATGATATCATGATTAACCATAAATGCAGTACAAAGGAGTTGTCTTTCTTCTACTTTACCATCACGTAAAACAAGGTGATTCTTTATACCACCAGTAGAAACATTCAAAGTTTTGTCACGAAAAGGTATGAGCCAACCGCCATGACCTTTGATGAACATTCCCATCGAAGTAAGTCCAACTGTCCCAGCCAATTTTTTTAATCGATAGGGGTTAGTGATCATTTTTCTTATTACCCATTTTCTGAAAAATCTTGGTAAGAGAGTATAAAGGGAAGTATATTTAGTTTGACCTCTAGACAATTGTTCCCTTTCAGCGATAACTTTATCCTGATAGGATCTTATTTCATCTGTTATTGTTCTAACACTTTTTTTATCCGCGTTACGGATAACATAATTGTACGGAACCTTTTTCCCAGTTTTAGTAGTGATTTCAATAATTACACTTACGTCTACCTCATCAAAAACGATAAGTTTTCGACCTTTGCGAAAAGTGTTCAATGGTCTGTTTACTTGACATGTTATTCCAAGACATTTAGCTGTAAAGGCAGTCATCGAAACCTTATAATTTTGTTTTTCTTTAATTTCTTCTATCTTAGCTAAAGAATCTGTAATATCTACTTCAATTAATCCATAAACCTTAGGCATTGAAGAAGCTACAGCATTATAATCTGCAAGAATCATTCTATTAGCTGATATCTTTCTTTTGTGATATTTCTTTTCTTTTGGCATGCAGATTAATTTGTTTCAAGCTCATTTATAAATTTCGCATTTATACAGAAAAAAGTAGATTCAATTCACTCACTTCTTCTCTCTGAGCTAGCAATTTGGTTCGTGAGGACACGCTTCAACGGTAAACTACCCTTATTTAAATTACAGAATCAGTCTAATACTTATTAGCGTTAAGCTTTTTTAGGATAGAACCTTTACATATCACTATTGGAAGGTTAGCAATGAGTAGAACTTTGAGCAACTTGTTTCGCATCAATCTTGCAGAATATTTCATCTTTGATGAGTATGGCGCATACAAGCGCATCACTCCTCGTCCGAGAATACTCTTTGATAATGATGCCTTAGTTATTGTTTCGAAACTTGATCAAAAGGTCTATAACTTTACTGGGATTAATGCTTCTGAAAAGAAGCAAGCCGTTTCCGTCAAATTAGCTAAACAATTAGGAACAAAACATGGCTTCTCCGTTGAACAAATTACCTATCCTTCCGAAACCATTTCCCCAGAGCATCTTCAATTCATTGAATACTTTACTGATGAACACTATCTTCCTAAAATATCAATGGACACTTCGGAGTACTATCGATGCTATTTTTGTGAGGAATTGTTAGGAAACAGTGGCAAATCTTGTGCCTCTTGTGGGAAAGAGATTATTGAGTGTTTTGTCTATAACATCCCTATTTTATACGGTGATCTCGTTGGGAAATGCAGCTTATGTGGAGCAGCAGCACATCTCGTTCATTTCTATGAATGGCTAAAAGCTCTAGGAATGTGTGCTAAATGCAATCAAAAACTTCATCCTGAAGGAATCATTCCTATCATTGAGGATAATAAAGAAACGTTCTTTGAGTAGAAGAACTATTTTCACTCTTCGACTTCTTTTTGCTAGGTGTAAAATAATTAGTGTTCAGGACTCACACTTCATTTTAAGGATTTGAATCTCAGTTCGTTATTAACTTGTAGGAAAAACTAATCATTGAGATAAAAAAAAAAGGAATTTGGTTTATTTCTTTTTTCTAATTAAATAAACCACAGTTACCATTGAAACCAATGCACCAATCGTTATTATGGTACTAAAACCTGGAAGATTTAATTCATCAGAAACTTTGTCACCAATCTCAACTAAGATATCTGTTATTCCGTCTTTATCATAAGCAGCATTAATTGTATACGTATCTTCTTGTGGAAACAAATAACTTGTATCTACTTCAGCAACAACTACGAAAACACCAGTTTTAATACCAAAGTAAGCTATGGCAGCATAGACAGCAGCAATAGGAGCATAGACAATGGCTAATTCTGCTCCAGGAACTTCTTTTGTTATATCTTCAGCAAAAGCATATGTAAATAAGGCAAGTTTGATAGCATCAAAATAGTCTTTATCATATTGTTCACTATCGCTATCAGCACTATAGTCTACACCAAAC
>JAUVXQ010000079.1 GCA_030603505.1 Candidatus Heimdallarchaeota archaeon
GAAATCCAATTTATTTCCTCTTTTAATTCTTAGATACTTTAGAGATAGAAAGTCATTAAAAAATCTACTGCTCGCTAAATGCATCTCCTTTGTTGAAGCTCTCTATTGCTTTTGCTCTATCAACTGCATCAACCATTCCATCACATCTGGGATGATAAAACTGGTCACAGTTTCTACAAACTTGTTCATTCTTCCTATTTCTAAAACCTGTAAAATAAGCTCTGCTTACAAAGTAGAGAAAGAGCGTTATCAGAATGACTGCAAATGCCCACCAGTTCATTGCTTGAGCAAGAGCAACAATAGAAACAATAATCGATAAACCTGCTGAAATCATTGCAATTCCAAGAAAGAAACGACTTATGTCTTTAATTAAACGAGGAGGCTCAAGAAAAGCACTAATGGGCGTAAAAATAAATAAAGATACTGTGGCAGCAAAAGCCATCCAAAATGTTACTTTAAGAACAAAAACTATTATAGGTGCTAGAATCAAGCCAGCAATCATCCCGCTGTAAAGATTAACACATCCTCTACACACTTTGTGATCCCTTATTATATACATGTGATCATCGAAATTCTTACACAATGGATGATGAGCTAATCTATAAGGGGAAAGCATCCACTTTTCTCTTCTAGACATTTTTTCTTTCCGCTTCATCTTTATCACTTAAATATATTACATATATTGTATCTATGACAATACTACTTATCAAATATAGTAGTATTAACAAGTTCTCTTCGCTAATCTTGTCCTGAAATTCTGTTATTTTAGCACTCATTCCTGTAAACATCTGATTAAACTTTTGTTCTAGGAGCTGATTACCAGATGCTACGTTTACTGGATTAAGATTCCTTTGCAATAATTCTATAAGAACTAATTGTTTTTGTTTAATTATAAACTGAAAATCTACTGGAAGTTTTTCTGCCCAATTGATTTTTTGAAGATATTTTTTTGAGATGTATTCGTATTTGATACTGAAAAAAATTGAATCTAGTAAGGTAAGTAGGTCTATTAAAGACAGTTCACCTAATTTCTTACTGTCTGTAGATAAGACATTAATTACATCCTCTAAAGGAGGTTCATCTTCATTTTCTGAATTGATTTCTTTTGTATCTTTTTTTATTCTGACACTCATTTGCTCTAGTATTTCTTCTTTTTTTTCAGTCGAAGAAAAATTTAGAATGTTGTGTAATGTTTCTTGTAGAATATACAATGAACGCTCAATTTCTGAAAAATTCAGTAAAACAGAAAATTCATCCTTTATGTTTTTTAATTTAATATTTTCTAGTAAATGGAAAGTTCTAAGAATAAGCGAGTATCTCTGTTTATTTTTTACTTGAACATATCTGGAAATGTTCTTCAAAACTTTAATACATTCACGAAAATCTCCTTGTAATAAGTATATCTCAAAAAGCAAATCCAATAGCTCTACAATGGCAGAATCTTTGTATTTAACTGCTAAATCCCTTCCTTGTTCTGCAAATGCTGTAGCTTGTTTATGATTGCCTAACCTAAGATATATTTGAGCTTTAGAGTGGTAAATTGCAATAAGACTTCGCTTGTCTTTTATTTCATCTCCTATTTCCTCAAGCTCATTCAGAATCTCTAATGCTTCATCTAGCTTGTTTTGAACAACAGCTACCTGACTGAGCATCTGTTTTAATTTTCCATAATCTGGTAACATCTCAACAAATTTTCCTTGTGTCAGACGATGAATACCATCAATTCCCAGATTTATCATGTTTCTTGTTTTGATAATCTGTTTTTCTTTTATTAGTGCTTCAGTAAAAATTCCAATAAGAGAAATATGGGCTCTAGTAATATCCTCTTTTTCCTTGGTTTCTAAATATTCAAGATTAATTATTACCTGATCATACTTCTTAAGACTGTAATTCAATCTTGCTCTGGTATTAAGTACGCTGTGGAAACCTTTCTCATGATCAATTTCTTTGAAAACTTCTTCAGCTTTAATCAGAAATTCGTTTGCAAGTTCCTCGTTAAGCTGATTTGCATATATAGAGCCAAGATTTAGAGAAACTGTAGCTTCTCCTAGTATATCTTTAGTTTGTTTTCTCAAATTTAAACTTTTGAAATAATAGTTAATAGCTTCATCATACTCTCCAAGATAGAAATGCAATCCCCCCAAACTAGAAAATGTGTGTGCTTGACCTTCTTCATTCTTATAAATTTGATCTATAGATAAAGCCATCTGAAAGAGTTTCTTACTCTCCTCAAAATTTCCCTGTTCCATGTATAGATTAGCTAAATTGTGGTATATTATAGCTCTAGTATCATCGTTGAGTGAAGATTCATGAAGTTCAAGTAATTTAGAATAAATCTCCATAGATTGATTTTTTACACCTATGCGTCATAGAAACATGGCATATTCTATATTTACATCAAATACCTCTTTCTGAGGAAACTGATGTACTTCTAGGATTTCTATGGCTTCTTTAATATTCTCAAAAGCTTGCTTATTTTCACCCAAAAAATAATGTGCCTTCGCTAAAACAAAGTAATAGTTTTTTTTATCTATGTTACTAATTTCTTGATTTAGTTCTTTATGAGCTAACTTGATAATGCTGGTGTAATCATGATCTTTAAACATTTTTTGAAGTTCTTCAGCTAAATAGTCAACCATTTTTTCATCATCAATGTATTAGATATGCAACAAGTTAGCTTCTATCTTCTAGTACTATTGAATTAGCTACGAAATCGCCTATTCTTCTACCTTCTTCATTACATAAAGGCATAAAAGCATCTATTACGCTAATAAAACATAATGTTCGAACACATGCTTGCCCTGCTGTAATTGGTAAACCTGTATCATAATCAACCACCATTAGATTCATGGCTGATTTTCCAAAACCTTTACCTGCATTAGGAATAATGTCTTTGAAACACGCTAGAGGTGGACAGAAAGAAGAAATACAACCATCTATAAAATAAGCTAGAACTCTATCACAATAACTAGCTCTTAGCTGAGGGTATGCGTGCTTAGGGATACCACCACCAGATACTGGCATTTGAGCGGGAGCATGTTGTTGTGTTTGTGCATAAGGTTGAGGTGGAACATATGGAGCCTGTTGAGCAGGTGCTTCATATTGAGGTTTTTGAGCTTTCGGAGATGGAGCTGAATCTTTTCCTATTTTTTTTCCACAATTTAAACAAAATTTATCTTCTTGACTAGCAGAAGTTCCACAATTTGGGCAAAAATATTTCCTGGACATTTACTTACACCAATTTAATGTATTAATTAATTATTTACCAGTATTTAAGTATATTTTTAACTAAGATGAGAAGAGATTCCCAACCAAATTTGAGTGAAAAATCATTTTGATTCTTTAATGATTTTAGTATATGCTTTAAGTAGATTTTTTCCTACTACAGGATAGTCAAAATTTTTAAGAGCGTGTTTTTGTGATTTGAAAGCAACTTCCTGGATTTTCTCCTTATTCTTAATTATACCTAATACCTTGTCAACTAAAGTAACTTCATCATTTGCAGGGTATAACCAATCACAATTGGGGGGTATCATTTCATTCATTGGAGGTTTATCAACTGCTATCACAGGCAAGCCAGAAGCCATAGCTTCAATAAGTGGAGTACCAAAACTACCTTCTTCAGCGGGATAAAGAAGAACGGCACTTATATGAAACGCTAAAAGGAGCTCTTTATCATCAATGTATCCCGTTATTATAACTGAATCTTCAATCCCAAGATTTACTACATCTTCTTTTATTTTTGACAGTAGGGGGCCGTCCCCAACAACTAGAAAAATAATTTTTGCATTTCTTTTAAGTATCTCAGGGAAAAATTGAACCACTTTGTGTTGGGATTTTCTGTTGATATACGGACCTTGCATTAAAACAATGGATTTTCCTTGATCAACATCATATTTATCCCTAAAGGATTCTAAATCCTCAAGTTTTGGAATTTGTGAGAAAGTTTTACAATTTAGTGAGTGGGGTACAATTATTACTTTCTCTTTCATGCTTTTTGATAACCTCTTAATTTTTTCTAGTAAAGAAACTGACGTTGTTACTATATTATCACAGTGTTTCACAATTCGTCTAAGAAGTCTAGAATATGGTCGTTTTACCCACATTCTTGATTTGAAATTACCAATTGTTACTGCTCCATGTACAGAAACAACTAGAGGTATTTTGATTTGATTCCTTTTTTTAGCTTTGGCAAAATAAGATGCCGCTACTTCAGTTGCATGAATCAAGGCTATATCAACTTCTGAACTCAGTTCGGTGAATACATCAAATGCTTGCTTTGAGAAACTTCGATGGTTTTTAGCATAGAAATGTGTTAAAGTACTATAGGCTCCTCTAGCAGAAATCTGCTCTGGAAGATAATAAAAATGGATATTTTCTCTATTCAATAATTCATCATCAGAGGACAATTTTGTTGTGGTTGCAACATAGATGTCTATCCCTTGGTTCGCTAATGATTGTACTAATGAATAAGCATACCTACGAAGCCCCGCCATAGGTCCAACGTAAGGAGGTCCTATCTCTATCGTAGGAATGAAGATAGAGAAATCCATGTGTAGAAATCTGGAGTAACTACAAAAGCATTTTGGTGAAATTCTATCTTTTGTAAAACAAGTAATATTTGTCCAACCACAATAATAAATAAAAGACTTAGGCTTGTTAGTACATATGATAGATATAGAAGATGAAATCTACGACCAAGTTTATGAGAACGGTTTATCATCAAAATCCTTACTGTTAATAAGAGATAATCTTAGTCAAATATCTGCAGAATTTCTTACTGATCTCTTAGTAGATAATGTAAATATTCACACTCAATATAGTATATTAATAGAATTCCTTACCGAGATATGGTCACAAAATACTAACTCGAGTCCAAATTTACTAAATTATATCAGTGGAGTTCTCCACAAATTATTCTACCTTGCTCGTGAATATCCTTTAGGTAAAGAAATTCCAGACTATGTTACTAACGAAATCACTGAATTTCATCAAATGTTATGTGATTTTAAATTAGAATGCTTGGAACAGGACGTAACCTTACAAGATGAATCTATTGAAAGAATTAAGTCATTCAAAGAGCTTTTTGAAGTTATAAATCAACAAACAAGATTACCACAAAAAATTAACGAAATGTTTAGAATAGGGTCAATACTATTTTACCTATTTTCTCAAAATGAAAATCAGAAATTAAGAAATATTGATGAACTTAGTCTCTATCTCTCAAGATGTTTAATTCTTTGGAAATTAGAAGCTTTAACTGATGAAGAAATTCAAATATGTTTTGAACAAGCAACAATTAAATTTTCTGAAGAGCTGAATTTAAAGAAGTTTGAAAATATTTTAGCATTAGAAATACAGAATTATCAATTCTTACAATATGGCCTCAGTCATGGGATGATTAAAAATACTGCAAGGACATTCTTTGAAATCTATTCAGTTAAAAAAACTTGAAATATCAATTCAAGCAATTTATCTATTATTTACATAGGATTTTAGTTCTTCTGAAATTCTTGAAGCTTTTTTAAACTCTGGTGCTAAGTAATTCAACAAATCTCGGGGAATTTCTTTTCTACTAAATATGTTTTGCAGGATTTCATCCAAAACATCTGTTTGAAGATCTGGATTTTTTAACATTTCCTTGACAGTTGTTATCTTCATACTTGAGGGTAAGTTATCTTCTAACATTGTAATAGACGACCATGCCTTGAGTGTAGAATAAACTGACCTATCTGGAGTAACAACATCCAATGCCATTCTAAAACGCCATTTCTTGACTTCTATAGGTGAATTATCAGTAGCTATGGCCCTACCAAGTATCTTAGCATTATCTTGACTTGGTTTTTGGCTATACTTCTCAATTAAATCTCTTATCTTAACTGTTGTGACCTCTTTACTCACATTAATCCCCATCTTTTACCTATTAGAACCTAGTACTGGGGAATATATATATCTTGCTCTTTAGAGTTCCGTAACTATCAGTTTCGAGAAAAACAGAAGTTGCCACCTTCTCATAATACACCTTTTGTTAAAGATGACTTTGTGAAAAAGGTAGTCCAAATATAGCTTGGATAACTTTATAGTAAGGTTTCATGCGTTTTATGTGAAAATTATCGTTCTAGATTGTTTTCCAATGTTTGAAAGAACCAAATTTATGATTTTAGGAGAAAAATGAAGAAGTGTAAGA